>CAZRUU010000017.1:0-12824 GCA_964603235.1 uncultured Syntrophaceae bacterium
CTAAAAAATGAGTATGGTTTAGAAGTGTTGACTTGATGGTGTATCTGTTACAGAAAGTGTGTGTATTTAGGCCTATCAGATTATGCCAATTTTCTCAAGGCCCCATCTATCAACTTCAAGGCATGCGGCCAAATCCCTGTGGTTTAGATGGAGCAGGTAAAGATTCCAAGGGCTTCTGAGTTTTAAACCCCAGCTATTTGGCCGCATGCAAGACTCAGAGGGGGGTGAGATGTGGCCTTTCAAAAAAAGCCATGATGTCCTTTAGGATGTGAATGAGTGCTGACTAAAAATTCGGTACTTTTTAACAAGTAAATCGATAGCTCTGAAAAATGGGGGGAAGAAATATTTCGTTTTTTGAGTACCCACAGTTAGCAGTGAAACACCCGACATATATTGGCCATGTAAACACTTTTGAATGATACCAATATATTAAAAAACAAACATATATAATCTACCACAAAGAGTTAGTGGAGAGAGCTAAGCAATCTAATGGAATGATTATAAACATTGAATATAACCGACCAGAAATAGGGAGCAACAGAAACTACTTTTTTCAACAGTTGCAATAAGGTTCTACGAGGGCAGATTCGAAATGGATGCAATAAATAATATAGTAAAAAACATAATTAACACAGAATTTGAAAATATCCCCGCGGATGTCATCCTTGCTACAAAAAAGAGTATTCTTGATACATTAGCTTCGATGCTTGCTGGAACGACTGCTGAAGGATGTTCAGAGATTGTTGATCAGGCTCTCTGTTGGGGTGGAAAAGAAGAAAGCTCTGTTCTCAATTTTAATCGGCGAATCCCGGTTTTTCTCGCCGCCCTGGTAAATGGAACAATGGCTAGAGCTGTTGATCTAGACGATGTTTTTGAACCCGGGACAGTTCATGCCAGTGCCTCCGTTGTAGCAACCGCCTTTGCTGTTGCTGAAATGATCGGAGGAATTAGTGGAAAAGAATTTTTAACTGCGCTAACTCTGGGAGTAGATATGATTTGTCGAATGGGACGCGCGAATCGGATCCCACCTGGAGTGAGCGGAATGAATGCAACCTTTCAATATGCATATTTTGGCTCTGCCGGTGCAGCCGGAAAAATTATGGGTTTGGATGAGGAGAAGATGATCCATGCCATGGGTCTTGCATACAGCCAGGCTTCGGGAAATTCTCAAAATCTTGTTGAAGGAACATTAGCAACCCGTTTTTGTCAAGGTCTGGCCGCGCAAGGGGGAGTGTATTCGGCAATTTTTGCTCATAGAGGCATTACTGCTGCTAAAGACGTTTTGGAAGGGAAATTCGGATACTATCCTGTTTACCAACGTGGGGAGTATGATAGAGAACAACTCATAGACGGATTGGGGCAACATTTCGGCGTACTAAATGTCACAACTAAGATTTACCCGTGCTGCATGCATACCCATGCAGCTATAGAAGGAATTCTTGCGATTGCCGAAGAGTTCAATCTGCAAAGTAGTGATGTTGAAAAAATCCTCGTGAAAGTAAATCAACAGGGTTTTAATTTTGTATGCTGTCCGCTGGAAAGGAAACGAGTGCCCAGGACAGTACCGGAAGCCCAGTTCAGCCTTCCCTATGTAGTTGCAACTGCATTGGAAAAAAGGAAGGTATTCCTTGAAGATTTTACCGCCGAAGAGATTCAGAATCCACGTGTGCTCAAGATTGCTTCTGTGATTGATTGTGTTGTTGACCCTGTCCTCGAAATGGATGCTCCAGGAAGTGTTACACCTGCTATTGTGGAGGTGATCACAAAGAAAGGGGAGCGTCTTTCCCAACAGGTAAAGGAACGCAAAGGCTCACCACAAAATCCTATGGATATGGATGAAGTAGCAGATAAGTTTCGGAGAAGTACCAATTTTGCAAAGCAACCTATATTAGAGCAAAATATTGAAAAGATTATTGCTTTAGTGAAAGAGACTGAAAATTTGGGTGATGTAACTCAAATCCTTAGGCTGTTTTAGTGACGTGTAACATTGATGGACTAGTTGATTTAGCAGGTTTTTGAAAAACGCAGCATACACCATGGATTGACGTTATTTCAAAAGTTCTTTGTAAATTTTGTTGATGGACGAAATCGCATTATTCATAAGGTGTTTTTTGAAAAAGTCTCCACAAAGATGGATGAGGCCATTGAAGTCAAAAAATATTCACAAATGGGCAGGCTGAATCACAAGTTAGTGCACCACAGAGCACCAACATCAAATTTAGAGCATAAGAAGCTCGTCCAAACGCTTATTGAAAAGGATGAACATAAGGTAGAGCGGTTAATTGAGGAACAAAATGAGTTAACCTTTAAGTTGCTGGTTGAACACTTTGAAAATACAAATAGAATCAAGAAACAGGAGAAGGATAAGCTCTTAATATACTGATTTTATGACTTATTTGTATGCAAAAGTCTAACTGGGAGTTGCTGATTAGAAAGAAAAGATTGAAAGGAAAAGGAGAGGTATCTGGATATGGAAAAGCATAAAGCTGTAATGATTGTAAACAATGCCTTTATTCCTCATAACATACATGAATATGCAAAAATAGGTGTCGATTTTGTAACGATTCCATGTGAGACGGAAAATGACATTATTGAAGCTGCTCGGGATGCTGAATTTGTTATAACGATGATGACCCCCGTTACAAAAAGAGTTATTGAAAAATTAGAAAAATGTAAAATGATCTATAATGTGGGCACAGGTTATGAGGCGATTGATCTCGAAGCGGCGACTGAAAAGGGTATATGTGTTTCTTTCCCCGGTGGTTATTGTTCGTTGGAAGTTGCGGAACACGCAATGGGGCTGATCCTTGACTGTGCCCGAAAGATTTGCCGGCTGGACCGGGCCGTGCGCGCCGGAAAGTGGGATTCCTATGAGAAGAAGGAAATCAGAACGCAAATTATGCCGCCCATGTTTCAGCTCAAAGAACGGGTGGTGGGGCTTATCGGTTTCGGACGAATTGCGCAGAATATTGTTCCCATGGCCAAGGGATTTGGAATGAAGGTAGTGGCCTATGATCCCTATGTACCGTCGGATGTCTTTAAAAAACTTGGTGTCGAAGAAGTAATGATCGATTATCTTATTGAAAGTTCAGATTTTATCTCGATTCATGCGGCGTTTACGCCGGATACCAAACATATGTTCAATATGGAACAGTTTAAAAAGATGAAGAATACAGCCTATCTGATTAACTGTGCCAGGGGTGACTTTATTGATGAGAAAGCCTTATATGCCGCGGTTAAAGAAGGAGAAATAGCTGGTGCGGGACTTGATGTTCTTCAGAAGGAGGAAGTGTTGCCGGACAATCCTTTGCTTGAGCTGGAAAGTGTTACCATTACCCCGCACTCTGCTTACTATTCTGTGGAATCAAAAGAGAAAGTTGCAATACGACCCTTTGAAGATATCTCGCTTGTTGTTGGAGGAGCGTGGCCCAAAGCTCTGATTAACTCCAAGGTTAAGGAGACCTACATAAACAAATGGGGACTGGTGGAGGGAAAATAGGCTCTTTAAAGCCTTTATTTGTAACAAATTCATTTTTTCGCAGATTATGGTGACAACTTAGGTAAATAAATTATCATTGCAGCTTTGTTTCCTTGGGTTTTGTATTTAGACAAACATATGCAGCAACCGATTACATACATAGGAAGATGATAGGATGGGTGTTACAAGAGATTTGCAAGCTTAAGATTCTGACTATTGTTAATTCCGAAACAGTGGAACGGTTTTTTTGGGACTGATTATTTCGAGTTTTCCCCAATAGGAAAGTGTTTTTAATTGTAAATATCTTGGCCAAATAAAAAGATGGAGGAGAGAAAAATGGAAAAGAGTAAACGGGTTACATTTTTTTTGGTGGCAACAATGGTTGCGTGTATTTTCTCAATGGTTTTAGTTCCAACAGGGACCAAGGCAGCGGATTGGCCCGAGCGACCGATAACAATGTATATTCAATTTGCGGCTGGCGGAGCCACAGACTATACGTGCAGGTCGCTGGGCGCTGGGATGAGCCATTATCTTGGGGAAACGGTGGTCTGTCAAAACATGACTGGTGCCAGTGGAGCCATTGCCGCGAATCATGTGGCAAAACAACCGGCCGACGGATATACGTGGCTGGGTGGGACTAATATCTTTGTACTTTATGGTGTTAAGGAATTGACCTCGTTGCAATGGAAAGACTTTTATCCCTACATTGCAGTGTTTAGTCCTGCCGGATTGGTTGTAGCGAAGGATTCCAAGTACAAAACCCTTGAAGATTTACTTGCCGCAATAAAGGCAAATCCCAATAAAATGTCCTTTGGTTCTCCGGCTATCGGCAGTGGTGCTCAATGTTTGACGGAGGCTTTGCTCAGTAATCAAAATCTGAAAGCCAGGCATGTACCGTACAAAGGGGGAAGAGATGCTATCCGTGCGGTGCTGAACGGTGAAACGGAATTTGCATCCATATCTATGGGTGATGGAGTAGACTACTTAAAATCCGGAGACTTGAGGGCACTAACGATTGGTGACGTGACCCCCTTGAAAATTGAGGGCTATGGTATTATTCCCTCTATTGCCGATCAAATTCCCGCGATGAAATCTCTTGTGCCGGCATACATGGTAGCGTTCGGCCCGATGATCAAAAGGAATACTCCTCCGGCAATCGTAAATAAAATAACAGATGCCTTTTTAAAAACAGTGAAATCAGAGAAATTTAAGTGTGCAATGAAAGACCGTGTCCTGAAGGTGGCGGGTGTGTACGGAGAAGAATCCGATCGGTGGTTTTCAAAGAATGAAACGGGAAGACCGTGGATTTTGTCTGATTTGGGAATGACAAAGAAATCACCCACTGAAGTTGGTATCCCAAAGTTGGCAGACTGGAAATGGCTTGGATATGAGAAGCTTGGTATGAAGGAATGGCCTGCAAACTAAGTACTTACAGTATACATATTTTAATTGAACAATGAAACACACTCTACCACGATCTTAACAGCTATAGCCTCAATGGTATCGTTAAGATCGTGGTGAGTATCATGAAAAAAGGGAGGGGAGATCTGGCATGGATCAGAATCGCATAGAAAAAACTCAGGTACATGAAGACAAAAAACCATATAGCCTGTGGGATTTTGTGATTGGGATAGTTCTGGGTTTGATATCCATATTTGTAATAATAAATTCAGCAATGATGCCTACATTCGGAAGGGGGTTATATTCAAGTCCAGGACTGGTACCATTGATTGCGGGTATATCTCTTCTCAGTTTATCAATGATGCTTGTCTTCAAGGTTCTCAAGGAGAATGAGATCTCTCTGCTGCCTGGGAAAATAGTGTTGTTGGCTAAATCCATAGAAACTCATCGTTTTGTGATTATTTCTCTTGCCACCATGGTATACATACTATTGCTGGATATAACCTCTATACATTTTATCATTCTGACAACGCTGTTTCTCTTGGTTCTCTTTATTTATTTCAAGGTAAAAATAGTTCTTTCAACGATACTTGCTATAGTTACAGCATCTGTAATCTACGGCTTTTTTACTCAAGTCTTTACCATACCAATGCCTTAACATAGAAAAAAGGATTTAATATGATTAATCTATTTAGTGAATTTTCACATATTGGAACTGCAGTGTCGATGGCATTAGATCCAATGGTGTTGCTTACGCTTCTTGTAAGTGTAATTCTAGGTATGTCTGTGGGTGTTATTCCCGGATTAACAGCAACAATGACCATGGCGTTGCTTCTCGGCCTCACCTACGGACTCGAAACGAATCTTGCAATAGCTGCGCTTATTGGAGTTTATGTTTCCGCCATTTATGCTGGCGGTATTACAGCGACAATGATTAATATTCCGGGAACACCGGCGGCTGCGGCAACGGCGATCGAGGGGTTTGAGCTTGCGAAACAGGGAAAGGGCAAGCAGTCAATAATGTTGACCACCATTTCTTCTGTGATTGGCGCTTTTATTGGGTCGGTTGTTTGTTATATCTTAATCCCATTCGCTGCCTACTTTGCATTGCATTTTACAAGTTGGCACACTTTCATCGTGGCAGTAATAGGTGTTCTGATTTGCGGAAGTCTTGCCGGGTCAAGTCCACTTAAGGGATGGATTTCAGGTATTCTGGGAATCATGCTCTCTTTGATTGGGGTTGAGGAACTCTTTGGCCATCCGAGATTCTCATTTGGCAGCTGCAATCTTATGGGTGGTCTGGGGATGCTTCCGGCTATGGTAGGGTTGTTTGGACTGGCAGAGGTCCTTCATGTGTTAAAGAAGGAAAAGCCCTATATGATTGTCTCTGTACCATCGGGAAAGAGGTTTAATCCATTCCCGCTGTTAAAGAAATATTTTAACACGATCATTCGTTCCAGTTTTATCGGGATGGGTGTCGGTCTGATCCCTGGAATAGGGGAAAGTCTTTCTTGCTGGGTGTCTTATGACACAGCCCGGCGGAGGTCAAAAGAAAAGGAAAAATTCGGGAAGGGACATTATGAGGGAGTGATTGCTTCCGAGACAGCAAATAACGCGACGGCTGGCGGTGCCCTCATCCCAATGCTGACCCTAGGCATTCCGGGGAGTGGTCCGACAGCGATTCTGATGGGTGCAATGCTTCTACACGGACTGCGCCCCGGCCCGCTTTTGATGAAAGATTTTCCCGGTGAAGTTAGTTACATATTCCTTCTGATTATTCTTTCAGCCGTTTTTATGGGTGTGTTCGGACTAGTGGCGTTAAAAAGTTTTGTAAAACTGCTCTCAATAGACAGAAGAATATTGCTCCCCATTATTGTAGTCTTCTGCGTAATCGGATGTTATGGATCAAAGCTCCTGCTTTTTGATGTCTGGGTGTTACTCTTCTTCGGTATTCTCGGTGCGTTGATGAAAGCAAATGACTATCCTGTTGCTCCGATGGTGTTGGGAGTTATCTTGGGGATGCTTATTGATACCAATCTCAGATTTGCCTTGGTTGCTTCAGGGGGAAGTGTGGCGAAACTCACTTTTGATCCTATTAGTATCGTTCTTATTATCGCCTTTATATTATCGGCAATATACACCTTAAAGAGTGTTAAAAAGACCGAATAAACCATCTGCGTTGAGAATGGAAAAGTAATCCACGTTACCGTAGGCAGTTAAGACAAAGTTGTTGTCTTCAAGATCGTTTATTTCGATATCAGTCATACTAATTTAAATTGTTGGTGTTAGCCAATAAGAATGTGTGGATTTTCAAAGGAAGGATTGGTGAGTCAAAAGTGAAGCGAAATGTAAGATTTATACAGGGCAATGAGGCGATAGCCGCAGGTGCTATTTATGCTGGTGCCAGGTTTTACGCGGGATATCCGATTACGCCATCGTCTGAAATTATGGCTGATTCTGCCAGGCTTATGCCCAAGGTGGGCGGCGTATTCCTTCAGATGGAGGATGAGATAGGAAGTATAGCGGCCGTGGTGGGTGCATCACTGGCAGGGGCGAAAGCCTTCACCGCAACAAGCGGTCCCGGGTTTTCGCTAATGCAGGAAAATCTGGGTGTGGCAGTAATGGGTGAAGTCCCCTGTGTCGTAGTTAATGTCCAGCGGAACGGCCCGAGCACGGGATTGGCGACAAAGCCGGGACAGGCCGATATTATGCAGATCAGATGGGGGCGTCATGGTGATCAGTCAGTCATCGCGCTTTCTCCTGCATCGGTAGGCGAGTGTTTCCTGCTCACCGTGCAGGCATTCAATTTTGCCGAAAAATTTCGTGTACCGGTGATACTGGCGGCGGATGAAGTCGTCGCCCATGCGCGACAGAATCTTGCTATGCCTGCGCCGGGCGAGATACCCCTGGTAGACCGAAAGAGTCCCACGGTTTCCCCAGACAAATACCGCCCCTTTGACGCGGAAAGTGATGGCATTGCTCCACTGGCTGCTTATGGAAGTGAATATGTGTTTCATGTTTCCAGTTCCATGCACGGACCGGATGGATACAGCAATAACAATCCGGAAAATGCTGCTTGGCGAATTAATCAGCTGCACCGGAAAATCGAGATGCATCGTGGCGAAATCGTTCTCACCAAGACATATGATACTGACGATATGGATGTTCTCTTAATTGCTTATGGAGCTACTACCGGAGCGAGCAGGGCGGCAGCTTTGAAAGCACGTAAGAATGGAATTAAGGCGGGCGTGTTGCAATTAGTTACCATATGGCCCTTTCCGGATAGAGAAGTGAAGATGCTGGCAAAGCGGGTCAAAAAAATCGTGGTACCGGAAATGAATTATGCGGGTCAGGTGGCCGGAGAGGTACAGAAGGTAATCGAGCCCGGCGTGGAATTGAAGAAGGTAAACAAATACAACGGACAGATCATTACACCGCAGGATATACTGGAAGCCCTGTAGGTTATGATTTTTACGGATGACTCAAGTGAGGAGGTTGCCGTGTTACAGAAAACGGGAAAGAAATATTTGAAAGACGGGGTATTACCCCATATGTGGTGCGCGGGTTGCGGCATCGGTGTCATGTTGGGCGCACTGCTGAGGTCCTTTGAGGAACTTGGATATGCGAAGAATGACGTTGTGGTTGTCACTGGAATAGGTTGTACAGGAAAAGCAGATGACTATCTAACCACCAATGCGCTTCATACGACCCATGGAAGGGCGCTGGCCTTTGCCACGGGAATTAAGGCATTCAAACCTGGTCTGAAAGTGGTTGTATTGATGGGAGACGGGGACAGTGTCACCATTGGCGGTAATCACTTTATCCATGCCGCCCGTCGGAACATTGATCTGACAGCCATTATCATAAACAATTTCAATTTTGGCATGACGGGAGGTCAGGCCTCGGGTACGACGCCGAGTGGCAAGATCAGCAGTACGACTCTTTACGGGAACCCTGAGCGCGATTTTGACGTGTCGGCCCTGGCAATGGCTGCTGGAGCGAGCTATGTGGCCCGGAGCACACCGGCGCATGCATGGGAATTAACGCAGTACATTAAAGAGGCGTTAACAAAAAAAGGATTTTCCCTTGTTGAGGTGTTCAGCCCTTGTCCGACCAACTATGGCAAGAACAATAAAATGGGAGATCCCTTAGAGATGTTGCGATGGCTCAAAGAAAAAGGAGTGTCTCCTGAAGAATATGAGCGATTGGGAGAACTGGAAAAAGATGAATATTTTGCAATCGGGAAATTCTGTGATCGCGATATCCCTGACTTCAATACCAGGTATGAGGAAATTCGGGCAAGGGCTTTGAGCTCCTGAGGAAGGTGTAGAAAGAAATGAAAGATAAAAATTACACATATGAGGTTGTATTAGCCGGTTCAGGCGGCCAGGGTCTGGTTTCGTCGGGTCTCATGCTTGGAGAGGCTGCAATTCTGGAAGGTAAAAATGTCATGCAAACCACATCATACGGCATTGCTCAGCGTGGTGGACTTTCCATGGCCGAAGTAATTATTTCCGATGGAGAGATTCTCTTCCAGCACGTTCAGAATCCAGATGTTGTCTTGGCGCTTACCGATGATAGCATGAACCTGTACATTCCGCTGGCCGAACAGGGAGTGCCAATTTTTTATGACACCACGCTAGTAGAGAAACGTGAGGGAGAGAACCTCTATGGATATCCCCTTACCGAGATGGCCAACAAATTGGGGCATTCGGGTGTAGCAAATGTTATCGCCCTTGGTGCCATGATCACCAAAAGCGGAATGATAAAGATCGAAAGTTTGGAGAAGATGCTTCAAAAACGATTTAAAGGAAAAGTGTTTGATATGAACGTCACAGCTCTCCGCGAAGGCGTTACGCTGGTGGCGGGATAAAGAAATTACCCCGGCAAAATGACGGATGATACTTATGAATAATCAAGTCAAGAAAGGAGTATATATCATGGGTCGTTCAAAAGAGAACGAACAGACATTCGCCCCATGTAGAGAAGCCTGCCCTGCGGGCATTGATGTGCCTCGCTATATCAGGCATATACGAAACGGCAATTTTGATGAGGCGCTGGCCACGATTCGGGAGAGGATTCCCTTTCCGTCGGTGTGTGGTCATGCATGTGTGGCTCCCTGCGAGCTTAAATGCGCTCGTGTTCAATATGATGAGCCGATTGCAATACGGCTCTTGAAACGGGCGGCTGCGGAATACGGTTCGGATGACCGGAAGCGGGAGAACGCGGCTTCCACGAACAAGAAGGTTGCCATTGTAGGAGCGGGTCCGGCTGGTTTAACGGTGGCCTATTATTGTGCCCTCAAGGGACACGAAGTGACAGTGTTCGAATCGATGCCCGAGGCGGGAGGGATGCTGCGGTACGGTATTCCCGAGTATCGTTTACCCAATAATGTTTTGGCGGGGGAGATAGCCTTTATCGAAAACCAGGGCGTTAAAATCTCCACCAATTCAAAAGTTGAGGCACCTGCTGCGCTGAGAGAGAATGGTTTTGATGCCGTTCTGGTTGCCAGTGGTGCATGGAAAGTTCAGAAGATGAGGATCGAGGGTGAAGATTCCGCGAAAGTCTTGGATGGGATATCATTCCTTACGGACGTGAATACCGGAAAGAGGCCTGCCATCGGCAGCAAGGTTGTAGTAGTCGGCGGTGGCAACACGGCGATCGACGCAGCCCGGGCGAGTCTCAGACTGGGAGCGGATGTACAGATACTCTATCGGCGTACGAGGCCGGAGATGCCGGCGAGCGCTCAAGAAATCGAGGAAGCTCTTGAGGAAGCGGTCATCATCGAATATTTAACGGCGCCGGTACGTATCGGCAATGGTGCCGTTGAATGTATCAGGATGGAGCTTGGTTCGCCAGATGCGAGCGGAAGGCCGCGGCCTGTTCCGGTTGAAGGAAGCCAATATACTGTTGAATGCGATACTGTTATCATGGCGATCGGACAGTCGGCCGATGCCGGGTCTCTTGGTCTTGCGGCCAACGGGAATGGGACGGTGACTGTAGACGTAGACTCCCTAACGATATCGCATGATGGTATGTTTGCCGCCGGCGATGCCGTTACAGGACCGTCGTCCATTATTGAGGCAATTGCCCAGGGTAGAAGGGCGGCCATGTCCATGGATGTCTACCTGGGAGGAGACGGCATAATCGATACCGAGGAAAACCTGCCTGGCATGGATGAAGCTCCCAATCCAGAGCCGAGGGGTACGGCGCGATATGGAACGGGCACAGCGTCATTACAGGATCGTCGTTGCGGATTTGGTCTTACCGAGAAGGGTTATGACAGGGAAACAGCCGTCAAAGAAGCTTGTCGTTGTTTGTCCTGTGATTTGCGTGATTATAGAATCGAAGTGAACTCTGAATTGTGCAAGGATTGCGGATATTGCAAAGAGGTGTGTACTTTAGGGGTCTTTCAGCAGTCTGACGTATTCAATCCCAGCGGCTACCAGCCGATGGTGGTGGTGGAGCCTGATCGATGCATCGGGTGTCTGAACTGTTTGTACGTCTGCCCTGATTTTGCAATTGAGATAAAGGAAACCGATGCCGCATAAGGCGTTGATATTAAGCAAGAGAATAGGAAAGGAAATTATCATGGATTTTGGATTATCGGAAGAGTTAAAGATGTTGAAAGATATGGCGCGCAATTTTGTAAACGAGAAGATTGCGCCATTTGCGGATGAATGGGAAGAGAACCATTATTACCCTTATGAAGAAGCCATCAAGCCAATGGCCGAACTGGGCTTTTTCGGCACGGTCATTCCGGAGGAATATGGCGGAAACGATATGGGTTGGCTGGCAGCCATTATTCTGACCGAAGAAATCGCCCGCGGCTCCAGTGCCCTGAGGGTACAGATCAACATGCAGACGACAGGAATGGCTTTCACCATATATCATTACGGCAGCGATGAACTAAAAAAGAAATATATTCCCGGGCTGGTAAGTGCTGAATATGTTGGAGCCTTCGCGATTACCGAGCCCAATGCCGGATCCGATGTTATGGCGCTTAAATCGACAGCCGAAGATAAAGGAGACCACTGGCTTCTGAACGGCGCCAAGACATGGATCTCCAATGCCACCAGAGCCGATGCTATTATCTACTATGCCTATACCGATCGCTCAAAAGGAGGAAGAGGCCTTTCGGCCTTTGTGGTGGAACCCAGGAACTTTAACGGTGTTACCACAAGAGATCTGGATAAACTGGGAACCCACGCTACGCCGACCGGTGAAATCATTCTGGAAAATACGAGAGTCCCCAAGGAAAACATTATAGGGAAACCGGGAGACGGAGCCAGGATAGTCTTTGGTTCTCTTGCCAATTCCCGTCTTTCCGCTGCGGTCGGAGGTGTCGGTCTGGCACAGGCCTGTCTCGACTCGGTCACACAATACGCCATGGAAAGAGAACAGTTCGGACAGCCCATCGGCAAGTTTCAGATGAACCAGGACATGATTGCGCAGATGGTTTCCGAGATAGAAGCTGCGAGGCTGTCATGTTACAGAGCGGCATGGCAGAAAGATCAGGGGATGCTGGGCAACAATATGGAAGTGGCACAAGCCAAGTACCTTGCCGGAGAGATAGCATACAAGGCCTCCAGGTATGCCATGAGTATACTGGGAGCGTATGGTTACTCGACAGAGTATCCGGTAGCCCGTTACTACCGTGACGCCCCCCCGTATGGCATGGTAGAAGGATCGACCAATATCTGCAAATTTATTATTGCGCAGGATCAATTGGGAATTCGCAAGGCGAATCGGTAGAGAATTTGCCTGTAGTAATAAACAATAAACACGGGCAGTATCAGGGAACAGGCGTCATCAAGCCAATATCGTAAGATGCGAAGGTCTCTTCCCTTTGTATTGGGAGAGACCGTAGAGATAAAAAGGAGACATATCATGATACCCTATTTAAAGATGAAGGAATTTGGCAAACCCCTGCGGGATTCGCAGA
>CAZRUU010000018.1:0-12726 GCA_964603235.1 uncultured Syntrophaceae bacterium
ACTTTCAAAAGGTTATCATTGATTCTCAGTGATGTAGCCAAGTGTGACTTTGTAGATACCGTTCTTGCCCAACGAAAGCTGTTGTATGGAAATTGGTCAGGCTATCTTAACAGGCTACGAGATAGTTTCTAACCTGTTTCAACCAGCGACCCCAGATATTTTATCTTCATTTGGTGTCTTTTTTCCGAAGATTATATTTTATCATTTTCAGTTGGAGTCCTTTTCTGCTGAGTCCGAGCTTCAAGGCTGCCTTGCTGATATTCCTATTACATTCTTCCAGGATCTTTAGTATCATGCCCTTTTCTAATTGTTCCGTTTTGCTTTTAAGGATATTCCAGGGAGTCCCTTCCGATTTCGCAGCGTCAAAGGTTGTTTCAGCCACAGCGGAGACATGTATCTCCGGTGGAACATCCTCAAGGGTTATTGTGTCACCCGTAGCCAGCAGCACAAGTCTTTCCATTAGATTTTCCAGTTCCCTGATATTTCCGGGCCAGTTATAGTGCGCAAAAAGCTTTCTTACCTCAGGGTCAACATGTCTTATCCTGCGGCTGAGCTTTTTATTAAAAGTATCGAGAAAATAATCGGTAAGCCGCTCTATATCGCCCTTTCTCTCTCTGAGAGGGGGGAGATCTAAAGGCAACACATTCAACCTGTAATACAAATCCTCCCTGAATCGTCCCTCTTGTACTTCTTGCATGAGGTCCTTGTTTGTTGCTGTAATGAGCCTTACATCGATTTTTATTGTCTGAAGACCACCCACTCTTTCAAATTCCTGCTCCTGAATCACCCTGAGGATTTTTGCCTGCATATCTTTTGGCAAATCTCCAATCTCATCAAGAAAGAGAGTGCCTGTGTGGGCCAGTTCGAATCTTCCCGGTTTTTTGTTTACAGCTCCTGTAAAAGCACCTTTTTCAAAGCCGAAAAGTTCACTTTCCACCAAACTTTCCGCGATAGCCACACAATTGATTTTGATGAAGGGATTATTCCTGCGAGGGCTGTTCATATGGATTGCACGGGCCAGAAGTTCCTTTCCCGTACCTGTTTCACCGGTAATCAGGACTGTCGTCGTGGTCGGAGCCACTTTCTCGACAAGCTTGTATATTTTTACCATGCGTTTACTGGAGCCTATGATTTCACCATGGTCTGTTTCTCTGGAAGATGAAACCAGTTCACTTTCATTCAGCGCCCTCGTTTTAAATGCTTTTTCTATAATATTCTTCAGGTCATCCTGATCAAAGGGTTTTGTGATGTAATCAAATGCTCCGTTCTTCAGGGCTTCCACCGCTGTTTCCACGGTACCATGAGCGGTGATCATAATTACAGGTATTGAGGGATAATTTGTTTCCATTCTGCTCAGAAGTCCGAGACCGTCAAGCCTGGGCATTTTCAGATCCGTAACGACCACGGCCACATCACCGGTTTTAAGGATATCAAGCGCTTCAAGGCCATCAGAGGCGGTAACTACTTTATACTTCTCCTTTTTAAGCATGGCCTCTAAAACGAGAAGCATGTTCAGTTCATCATCAACTATCAGTATTTTTTCCATGGTTTGTATATATCCGGTTCTTTAAATTTTTACATTAATGCCTGAAATAACTATTATGGGATTTGATTTCTGTCAAGGCAATCTAATATGCGGGTTGATCAAATCCTTATAAAAAAAGCGGTTCCTTCGCCGGGAACGGATTCAAGATCGATACTACCACCATGACTTTTTATAATTCGCTGACACACTGGAAGACCAAGTCCGGTCCCCTTCTTCTTAGTTGTAAAAAAGGGTTTAAAAATATTCTTCAAATCTTTCTTTTCTATCCCGGAGCCTGTATCGCGAATAGTAATTTCCACAGCCATATTACCGTTATTTTCAATTCCGGTTGTCGCAAGGCTTAAAGTGCCTCCTTCCGGCATTGCTTCAATTCCGTTAAGTGCCATATTCAGGATAACCTGTGTCATCTGTTCTCCGTCCGCCTTTATGCCTGGAAGTTCGGAATCCAGATTTTCCTCAATTGCTACATTTTCCGGCAGACCGGCGGTTTTGAGAAGCGATGCCACTTTGGTTATGATACGATTTATATTCTGATTGCTCGTATCTATTGAATGCGGTCGTGCGTAATTAAGAAATTGCGACATAACCCCGTTCAGTCTGTCCGTTTCCTCTACTATCACATCAAGAAGCTTCTGATTCTGAGCCAATTCCGTTTCTGATTTAAGATACTGTGCGGCACCCTTAATGGCCCCCAGGGGATTTCGTATTTCATGAGCAAGACCGGTTGCCATTTCTTCAAGAAGCATCGACTTTTCTTTCTCTACTTCTTCATCGATGGCATAGAGCGATATGGATACATCACTCCTGCCTTCAAAGAAAATGTGCGCCGCTATTTTTTTTAAGATCATTTTAATCGGATCGATAAAGATAACGATGATAAAAGATGCCATTAAAACACTGTTTAACCAACTGCTTGAATTCTTTCCGAATAGGGCAATAACAAAGTAGAAGGTAATAGTGGCAAACAGTACGAGGGCAAAGATGATGAGTGCCCTGACCATGATCTCGTGAATCTCCGGCAGGCGGTGGTGAGTTATGATTATCAGAATAAAATAGATCAGAGCGGCTATCGCAATATTAGACAGCGGGGGAAGGGCACTGCCATAGTAATGAAATACATCAGAAATGCTTAAGATTACAGTAAGGGTACAGGCAATGGCTATGTAAAACATACCCTTTCTTTCCACGCCCGGCGTCTCTTTTTTGATAGAGTCAATAAGAGCTATGTAGCAGTAAATCATAGCGGAGCCATTGTACAGATAGAGTACGATATACATATATGGCCATTTGTACCCGGATGTGAAGAGAAAAATAATGAGGAAAAGACTGCCGAGTACAGTTGCCAGTATAATTTTTTTAGAAGGGAATTCTTGCCGGTTCAGGAAGGCCCGACAAAAAGAGATCAGGAGCGGAGGAATTGCCAGAGCTCCGGTATAGTTAACTATTCTCCATGTATCGGCATTAAAGATTTCGAAGGAAAAAGCTCCGGTTTTCTGGAGAAAAAGGGCAAAACACAAAAGAGCAAAGGTCTGGTGAACAGGTCGCCTCATTTTTTTGATAAGCAGAGAAATAGCAATTGTCAGGCTGATTGCGGCCAGTGCAAAGGTTTCCATACATTTTTCACCATATACGATTTTCAGACAGTCATGATATCGGCAAACAACCTGCAAGTCAAGGTAACGCTATGGTAACGCTGTGCGTACAACAGTTCCAGATGCGAACAAGACTACGCACCGAAAACCGGACTTTCATATAGAAACCCGGGGAAGCTCATATGTCAATTCGCAAGAATTCCGAAGCGTTATGCAGTATCGCTACTTTTGGCATGGATGGTGCTTACAACTAAGAACACAGAGTGGTGTGTCTAGTCGATATGAAACCCAGATCCGACAATTCAAGATAGAACACTGTAAATCTTCAAGGAGAACGAGACGTGGATTACAAGCTTACCGATAATCAGAAAATGTACATAGAGACGGTCCAGAAGTTTGTTAAGAACGAAATTACACCAACCGTTATGGAACGTGAAGCAACCCATGAATTTCCCTTTGATATAATCAAAAAGGCATGGGAAGTTGGCGTGTTGAATCTTTCTATTCCCGAATCAGTGAAGGGATATGAAGTAGACGATATTTCTGCAGCTCTAATTATCAAAGAGCTGTCCTACGGTGATACGGGCATTTCTACTTCAGCCATGTGTAATGACCTGGCGAATGTTGTAATCGCCCAGCATGGAACAGAGGAGCAAAAAAAAGCTTTTCTACTCCCCTTTGTAGAAGCTCCCCTCATTTCATCTTTCTGTCTTACTGAACCGGGTGCAGGTTCTGATAATCTGGCCATGACTGCATTTATTAGAAAAAGAGATGATGGAAAGTATATTTTGAACGGAGAAAAATCTTTCATCACCAACGCTTCATACGCTTCCCAGTTCACCGTGTTCTGCAAGGTTGGGAAACCCGGCAGCCTTCTAATGGCCTGTGTTGTTATCCCATACGATTCAATCCGTAATGGGGAAGTGGTCACTCAGCCTTCCGGTGCAAGAGAAATTACCCTGTCCACAGGGGGTACGGTAATAACAGGAAAACCGGAAGATAAACTTGGACAGTGCCTCTCGAATACGGCAACGGTCAAGTTTGAGGATGTTGTTATCGAAGATAATCAGATCATCGGCAACAGGAGGCTCGGTTTTCGGTATATAATTGAAGTTCTCGATTATGCGCGGCCCATGATTGCGGCCATCGGAGTCGGTCTTGCCAGAAGAGCATTAGATCTGACACTGGAATATACTAAGGAACGCAAGCAGTTCGGGCAGAGGATCTGCGATATCCCCGTAGCGAGAGACATGCTGGTCAACATGTGGAAAAAAGTAGAACTGGCCGATATGGCCCTTATGAAAGCTGCGTTCAAGGTCCTGGAACAGGACGAAGACAGGGGTATGTATGCTTCCCTGGCGAAGAATGTTGCAGCGGAAGCTGCTCTTTATTGCTCCAAAGAAGGGTTACACCTTCACGGTGGTTACGGCTTCATGTCGGAATATGAGATATCGAAGCTGGTGCGAGATGCCCACATTATCGATATTTATGAAGGTGTGAGAGAAATTCAGGATATGATTATAGGAAGGGAACTGGTGTAACTATGTTATATCTTCATGGATTGGGCCATTTTCACCCGGAAAATGTTATCACAAACCGGTTTCTGAGTGAACTGGACATAGGAAGCAATGAGGAATGGATCATGGAACGCGTGGGTATTCGTACCCGCCGCACGAGTCTCGCTTTGGATTACATAAAAACGACAAAAAATAAAGATCCGCGCGCGGCTTCTGAGGCAAGTAAGTACACTAATGCGCAGATGGGAGCTTCTGCAGCGCGCATGGCGCTGGAGCGGGCCGGGCTGACGCCTGAAGATATAGGTATGGTAATATCCGGAAGTTCGACTCCAGATCATGTGACACCGGCCGAGGCCGCAACCGTGGCGGCAGAGCTTGGGGTGGATGTTCTCTGTTTTGATCTTAATTCCGCGTGTTCAACTTTTGGGATGCAGCTCAAGTTTCTGTCCGACATGAAACCAGAGGCGCTTCCGGCTTATGTCCTGGTTGTCAATCCGGAGAGTTTTACTCGCTCGGTTGACTATTCTGACAAGAAGGTGGCCCCGTTATTTGGCGATGGAAGCAGTGCCGCCGTTGTGTCCGCTTCTGTTCCTTCAAAGATGGTATTTGAAGCGTGCTTTTGTGATTCAAATCCTCTCTCATGGGACAAGGTGCGTATTCCCCATATGGCCCACTTCGGACAAAACGGAAGAGCCGTCCAGGGTTTTGCTATACGTAAGACCACTGAATCACTCAGGAAATTGCAGGAAATTTACCCTATAAACTCCGGTAGATTCAAGTTTATAGGACATCAAGCAAACTACGGAATGCTGAAGACTGTATGTGAAAGATGCGGCTTATCTGAAGACGATCACTGGCACAATGTTGTAAATTACGGAAATACGGGAGGTTCAAGTGCTCCCTGTGTCCTGAGTCAGCATTGGGACAGATTCCGTCCAGGAAACCACATAGCATTAGTCATGGTTGGCTCAGGACTTACCTGGGGTCGCACGATGTTGAAAATTCAGGAATAAAGTATTCGAGTTTCAAGTTAGAAACCGGATGTGAGGAATAGTGAAATACTCTGAGTTTATAAAAAAAGAAAGTTTTGAACTGAACGACCTGATTGCCTTTGCCTACGGACGATTGGTTGCTGATCCCCCTGAGGATTTCGATGCAAGACTTCCCGCCCCCCCCTTCCTAATGGTAGATCGCGTTCTTTCGATAAAGAATGACGGAAGAAAGGGCTCTATTGTTGCCGAGCAGGAGATAAGGATGGATGCCTGGTATTTTCAGTGCCACATGCCGGGAGATCCCGTACAACCGGGTTGTCTTTGCGTGGACGCGATCTGGCAATTGCTCGGTTTTTACTGTAGCTGGAGTGGCGGATTAGGTGGTGGTAGAGCGCTTGGTTGCGAGGAGATCATCTTCAATGGACAGATACGGCCATATAATCAAAAGGTCCGTTATGAAATTGACGTAAGACGATTTTCTCATCTTAAAGTTTCAGGTTCAAGTATTGTCATCGGGAATGGCAGAGTATTTGTGGATGACGAATTGATAATGACTATTAAAAACGCCCGAACTGGAATTTTCAAGGGGATTGTCTATCCAGATTATCCGAAGATGTCACCCAATTCCACGGGAGGAATTATAAAGAGAGATATATAACTGCTTAAGTTTAAAGTCTTAATAAAAGGATTCAAATAGCAAATGAATATGAAACTCGAAACTCGAAACTCGAAACCCGAAAACCGGGACGACAAACCCGTTGCAATCGTAACCGGCGGCGGAACCGGGATAGGCGCGGCATGTTGTCTGGCCCTTGCCGACGAAGGCTTCAGGGTAGGTATTCATTATCGGAAAAGTGAAGATCAGGCAAGGGACGTTCTCTCTCGAATAGACGATGGATTTCTTCTGAAAGCCGATCTCGCCGATGTGGATGAAGTGGAAGAAATGTCAAAATCCATCAAGAGCGCGGCTGGTCGTGTGGACGTATTGGTCAACAATGCCGGGATATCAATTAACAGTGATATCAACACGATGAAGATCGGCGAATTTGACGCACAGCGGGCGATGCTCCGTGGTACCTGGTATCTGACCAAACGGATATTGCGTCTTTTCATGCTGCGCGGCGGCAGTGGAAGGATTATCAATATCTCCAGTGTAGTAGGGCATACTGGTAACGGCGGCCAGATTCCATACACTATGGAAAAAGCAGCACTTGATGCCTTTAGCAGATCCCTGGCCAAAGAATTATGGGGACGAAATATTCTCATCAATTCTGTGGCGCCCGGGTTTATCGATACAACCATGACGGAGATTCTTCCTGATGACGTAAGGAATAAGATTCTTGAGAATATTCCCCTAAGGCGGATGGGTAAGCCTGAAGAAGTGGCCGATGTCGTGACCTTTCTTGCCAGTCGGGGCAGCTATATTACCGGAAGCGTTATTCATGTTAACGGGGGACTGTATGGAGGTTGATACAAACATGGTTAAAAACGTCCTTTCTATGGTTCCTCAACAGCATCCGTTCCGTTTCATTGATGACATTTTGGAGATGGATGAGAATCATATTGTTGGAACGTATAGCTTTCGGGACGACGAATACTTCTATAAGGGACATTTTCCCGGACAGCCGGTCACGCCAGGGGTTATCCTTATTGAAACGATGGCTCAAACCGGCGTTGTTGCCTTTGGCATATATCTGCTCATGCGACAGGGTTTATCGTCCATGCAGATCAAACAACTGGTCACCCTGTTTGCCATGGTTGATGGTTGTGAATTTAACGGCATCGTGAATCCGGGAGAAAGAGTTATCATTAAAGGCGAAAAGGCCTACCTTCGTAGAGGAAATCTGAAAACAAAGGTCAGTATAGAAAGAGAAAACGGAGACATTGTCTGTTACGGAGTGCTTACCGGTAGAGGAGTTGAACTTAATGAAAAAAAATAGAGTAGTTATAACAGGAATGGGCGTTGTAGCGCCGAACGGACACGGGCTGAACGATTTTGAACAGGCCCTGCGCGATGGCCGTTCAGGAATTAGTTTTTTCCCCAGATTGGAAGAACTCAAATTTGGGTGCCAGATCGGGGGGATGCCGCAAGGCTTTGACGAAGTTCGCAAGAGCTATTTCGATCATGAAAAGCTTCTCTCCCTGAACGATAATATCGGATATGTATCCGTATCCGCTGTTGACGCGTGGCGTGACGCGGGGTTTAACTGGTCTAATGATGATGATAACCCGGAGGTAGACTGGGATACAGGCGCCATTCTCGGTTGCGGTATCGGCGGTATGGATACGATTGCCGAGAGAGTTGTCCCCATGGTTAACCAGGGCAAGACAAAACGCATGGGGAGCAGAGTTGTCGAACAGGTCATGAACAGCGGTACAAGTGCCCGCGTCGGTGGTCTGTTGGGGTTGGGCAACCAGGTAACCTCCAATTCCGCTGCCTGCAGTACCGGAACAGAAGCAGTTGTTAATGGCATGTTACGGGTGCGATCGGGACTGGCAAAACGTATGCTGGCAGGCGGATCGGAAGGGGCATCCCCCTATATATGGGCGGGATTCGATTCAATGCGTGTCATTCCCCGCAAGTTCAATGACCACCCGGAACAGGGTTCCCGTCCGATGAGCGCTTCCGCAAACGGATTTGTTCCCGGTGCGGGAGCAGCAGTCCTGGTCATTGAAGATCTGGATACAGCGCTTGAACGGGGCGCCAGGATTTACGCGGAAATTCTCGGAGGAGACTTAAATAGCGGCGGCCAGCGCAACGGTGGTTCCATGACAGCGCCAAACCCGGAAGGCGTTCAGCGCTGTATCAGAAGCGCTATGGCCGATGCGGGTATTACCTCGCGTGAAATAGATGTCATTAATGGACACCTGACAGCGACATTTGCAGATCCGTCTGAGGTAAACAACTGGTCACTGGCTCTCGATAGAGGACCGGGGGATTTTCCGTACATAAACTCGACGAAATCAATGATTGGTCACTGTCTCGGTGCGGCGGGAGCCATCGAAAGTGTTGCCGTTACCCTTCAGCTATATAAAGGATTTATGCATCCGTCTGTCAATTGTGAAGATGTACATCCAGAGATTGAAGCGTTCGCGGAAAGCATTCCTCACGAAGTTATGGAATTCCCGGAATTAAAAATCATGGCGAAGGCATCTTTCGGCTTTGGAGACGTGAACAGTTGTCTAATCTTTAAAAAGTGGGAATCATAAATTCAGTTTTAAGTTTTGAGTTAAAAAACATAAAAATTATAAGGAGAGAAACAATGGAAGAAAAAGAAATTTTGCAAGAGATGGTAAATATCCTCAAACCGTATATTAAGGACCCGGCTTTGCTGGATAATGCGACAAAAGAGACACATATCCTCGATGACCTAAAGGTCAATTCAGCGCGCCTTGTAGATATCATTATCAAGTGTGAAGATGTATTTGACATTGAAATCGACGATGATGATGCCGACAAGATCAGAACCATCGGAGATGCCGTTGAAATTATTCAGAATAAATTAAGTTAGTCTTCAGATGGATATGAATTGGGGTAATTTATTATGAAACGTCCGGCAAAATTCTTCCTGAACCTGCAGCTTGTTCTGGGGCGTCTGGTTGTTTTTCTTTTAGGGTCTCTTATATTTATCGCGATAAGGCTTATCGGGTACAGGGTGAGAGATCTGAGAAAAATAAGAAGAAATGTCCTGAGCCTGTTTGAAGAACACAGCGGTCCCTGGGTGATATGTCCCAACCACCTGACCATGATAGATTCGGCAGTGCTGGCTTATGCCATGGCACCGTTGCATCGCTATATGCTTAACTACAGGTTACTTCCCTGGAATCTTCCGGAAAGCGCTAATTTTAATAGCAATATTTTTCTGGCTGTTATCTGTTATTTGGCGAAGTGCATACCGATCAGTCGTGGTGGAAATAGAGAAAAAATGAAAGCCACCATGGATAAGTGCGCCTATCTCTTGAAACAAAAAGAAAGCCTGCTCATCTTCCCGGAAGGGGGACGTAGCCGGACAAGCCGTGTGGATACGGAAAACTTTTCCTATGGAGTCGGGCGTTTGATCAATAACAACCCTGATTGCAACGTCATGTGTGTCTATCTGCGCGGCGATGGACAGGATGCATACAGCAATATTCCTCGGTTTGGTGAACGGTTCACCATGCGCGTAGAAGCATTTCAACCTCGTACGGAAAGAACAGGATTGAAAGGGCAGAGAGAATGCGCGAAGCAAATCGTAGAGCAGCTGGCCCTGATG
Organism: uncultured Syntrophaceae bacterium; assembly: GCA_964603235.1. Classification (GTDB taxonomy): domain Bacteria; phylum Desulfobacterota; class Syntrophia; order Syntrophales; family UBA2210; genus UBA2210. The sequence goes on from CAZRUU010000018.1 coordinate 9,901, forward strand.
GAGAAAGATTATTTTGATAGGCAACGATATTGTAGATCTGACCGATTCCCGGACAAAAGAGAAAAGCCGGGATATGCGGTTCATGAACAGAGTGTTCACACCGGATGAACAACTAAATATCTTAAAAAGCAGTAAACCGGATGTAGTTCTCTGGAGCCTGTGGGCGGCAAAAGAAACGGGATACAAAGCAATAAGCAAGCTGTATCCCGCTGTTTCCTCTGCACCCAGGCATTATGAAATGAAATTGTTCTCAGCAGACGGGTCTTTGCCTGAAACGGGGGTTGTTCATACGCCTTGCGGACCGGTATCAGTCTGTTTTTTTATGAGCAGTGACCATATTCATTGTATCGGCACAACGCCGGGCAAAGATACGGATTCGATCATGTGGGATATCCGTAAGATATACCGGCGCCGGTCTTCCCCTGATTATGAATCGAATCTTGTTCGGAATATGGCCGGGGAAAAAATATCGCGCTATCTTAAAGAAGATCCTAAAGCCATAGAGATCATTCGTTCAAAGGGGCGTAGCGGTCTCGGTTCCCCGGTAATATATGCCGGAAAGAAAAAAACCGCAATCGACATCAGTATGAGCCATGACGGTCATTTTGTGGCCTATGCGCTTCAAGATACAACCAATCACATCCATTAATAAAATCAATTAGCAGGTATTGCCCCCAACTCAAGGTTTAAAGGGGTTCCTCTCCCTCACGGTATCCGCAGGTTTTCTATTAAGATCGTACGTTTCCCCTGGCGAGAGATGCAAAGATACCGCCGGCGCATAGGATACCAAATATTGCAAATGCGATTCTGAAACTGGTCAGGAAAAGGGCGGGATCAGTTTGACGGAGTTCCGTATCACCGACAAACAGCGCGATCAGCAGGGTCACAACAGCCATACTCATAGACATACCTATCATGCGCATTGTTGAAACCGTTGATGCGGCAACTCCATAAAATTGCTTGTCTACCGATCCCATGATTGCGTTGGTGTTAGGTGACGAAAACAAGGCGAACCCGAAACCGATCAGTGCAAGGTTCAGTGCGACCATCCAGACAGGAGTCGCGTTGCCAAGAAGTGTGAAAAGAAAAAGACCCAGTGCGTTAAGTCCCATACCGCATGAGGCAACAATACGAGGTTCTATTCTATCCGAAAGCGAACCGGCGAATGAAGAAAACAGGGCCATTATGACAGGTTGCGCGAGAAGTACAAAACCGACTGTCTGGGGACTGTATCCGCGGATCACTTGGAGATAAAGAGAAAGGAGGAAACCGATAGCAAAGGTTGCGCTGTAATTGATCATGGCAGCCAGGTTAGAAAAGGCAAAGACAATGTTATGAGAAAACAATCGCAGATTTATGAGAGGGAAGGGTATTCTTGATTCGAGAAGTATAAAACCCGTCATGAGAATAACGCCGGCTATAAGAATATATTTCGCCAGTGGCGTGCTGGAGAGCGATGACATACCGTACAAAAGCGCGGCAAGTCCGAACATATAGAGCATGCTGCCCGCGAGATCAAACTTTTCTCCCCGCGCGCTGATCGATTTATCCCGTACACGGGTCATAATAAAGACGACGGCAAACAAACCAACCAAAGCGGTAAAGAAGAATATGCTCCTCCATCCCAGATGCTGGCATATAAAGCCTCCGAGGACAGGGCCCAGAGAAAGACCCGTATAGGTGGCAGTAACGGCCAATCCCATTGCCTTGCCCCTCTGCCCGGCCGGATAGACGGAAGAAATTATTGCCATTCCCGTCGCGTATATCATTGAAGCCGTTATTCCCTGTAGTACTCGGAAAAGGATGAGCGAATCAATCGACCACGAAACCGCGCACAGAAACGTAAGAAGTGTAAAACCCGCCGTTCCCCAAAGAAAGATCTTTTGCCTCCCCGCTATATCGGCAATTCTTCCCATGGGCAGCAGAAATACCGCCGATGCCAGGATATAACCGGTTACAATCCAGCTGAGGACAAGGGCGCTTCCCGAGAATTCCCTGCCGATTAACGGCAAAGCCAGGTTCGTTGAACTGCCGATAAACGTTGTAAAAAAAGATGTCATCATCACGGAGATCACGATGCTCTTGTTCGGCAGGATATCACCTTTAATCCGTTCTTTTGTACGTGTTTCCATCAGTAAAAATAAAACTCCAAAGGATCTTTCACAACACAGTGACCGATCGAAATATAATAATCAACCCCCATTATAATATAACAATCTATCATTGTATCTTCATGAATTCATTCTGAGATGAGCGACTATATATCAATGGAGAAATGGGGTCAAATCGTTATTCTTCAACTTATTTGAAGCATAACGATCTAATCCAGGCATTTCTCCGGTGGTGTGAGTAAGAAATCTCGCAAAGAAATCCCTGCGCCTACGAGCAATTTTATTTTTACCGAAAACTCCCTGGAAAAAGTTTCAATACCCGGAAGACTCGCTTTTTTCGAAGCTGCTCTTCACCTCAATGGCAACTAGATTATTCCCATGCCGCAAAATAAAATCTACCTCACGGTTGTGGCTTGACCAATAAAAAAGTCACGACTGGGTGCCCCTAAAACCATTTACGTTCCCCGCATACGCAGGGATGAACCAAATCTTTTTCAAGTTCTCCGAATGTCCAGTAAGCGTCACCCCCATGTCGGGTGCGTGGATTGAAACAATCTGTCGCTGGATATTTTTTTCATTCTGATCAATGGAGCTATCAGTTATTTCCGCTTGTCTTTCAGAATTAAAGTGGTATACCTCTTGGCTGAATAAAATTGGAGAGGAAATAAAAATGAAAATTGTTTTTATTGTTTTATCAGCGCTCGTACTTCTTTTT
>CAZRUU010000019.1:0-3480 GCA_964603235.1 uncultured Syntrophaceae bacterium
GGCTATAACTTGAGCCGTAAACAGCCCCGGCAAAACTATCTTCAATAATCTCATTCGGCTACCCATCCATAATACGTGTTACGTTTAATCCTTTCGTGAACTTATAACATACTTATGCCCGCGATTGTCAATGCACAACTGTAATCCCCTGTTGAAAAAACCGCCCGCCCTGTGATAGAAATTTTCCATGAAGCAGAATATGACCGTCCGCACGCACCGGGTTTTCGACTTCAGGGGGTTTACCCTGCTTGAGGTCATGATTGCCATGGCGATCCTCGCTACAACGCTCGTTGTAGTTTTTCAATCCCAGTCACAGAGCGTCTCCATGACGAGCCGGGCAAGATTTGAGACCACGGCGTCTCTCCTCGCCCAGAGCAAGATGGCGGAGATGGAAGCGGCAAAGCCAGAAGATGTCATCTCCGACAGCGGGGATTTCGACGAGGATTTCCCCGACTATTCATGGCAGGTGGATGTAACGGAAACAGAGCTTAAAAGCCTGAAAAGGATTGAAGTGAAGGTTGTAAATGAGATGATGACATCAAACAATTCCTTCCGGCTTGTACTCTACCGGTTCACCGTGTACTGATTAGACTGAAGGCGATGGACATATAGCCTACTACCTGAACAACTTGAATAGTTAATTTTATGCGAACATCAAAAAAAAATGGTTTCACGCTTGTTGAGATACTTATTGCCATATCCATACTGGCGACGGTACTGACAACGGTATATGCCGCTTATACCGGAACGTTCGGTTTAGTAAAAAGCAACCGATCCGGCAATGACATCTACAGTATGGCAAGGACAGCAATAAACAGGATGGCGGAAGACATGGAGTCTGCTTGCGGATACAGAGGTTCCCTGGAATTCGTATCCGGGGAGATTGAAACTGGAGATTTAATGGAGTTGTCATTCCTTTCGTCGTCTCACTTGGACTTTGATAATGAAAGGTCTTCAGGTACAGCCATAATACACTACTTCATCGTAAAGGACGATGAGGAGGAGAAGGGGGAGGAGGATGAAGACAGTTATATACTGAAACGGAGGGATGAACTATACCATGGCAAAGCGACAGAAGATAAAGAAGGAGGATATATTCTCTGCAACGGGCTGCAGTCTCTTACATATAAGTTTTATGACGGCAGCGGAGTGGAATATGATTCCTGGGACTCTGGATCCGATCTGACGGTTCAGAAAGACAGGTTTCCCGCTATGGTCTTCATACGTATGGAGTTTATAAATCCCGATAACAGGGACAGGCCTTACAGGTTTATGACAAAGGTGTTTCTGCCGATGGCGAGCAATCAATGACAAAAGTGTTGAGGAATGAAAGGGGCGTTGCACTGATACTGGTGATCATGATGATCAGCGTTATTATAGCGGTCACGCTCCAGCTTAATATGGCATCAAGATCTGAGATATATGAAGCCGCGAATCTGGGAGACGGTATCAGGGCAGCCTGTATTTCAAGATCAGGGTTCTGCATGGGAGAGACTCTTCTGTCCGAAGATAAGAACGATCTTGATTCTCTGAATGAAGACTGGGCTGAATCGGAGCTGCTTTCCGCAGGCTCGGGGGCCCTGTTCGACACCGGACATTTCAGACTGCAGATTGAGGACGAGTCCGGCAGAATCTCGATTAACAAGCTTGTTGAGGGCACCGAATTCAACGACAAAATCAAGGATCTCCTGATACTGTTTCTGAGTCTGCCGGAATTCGATCTCGACGAACAACAGGCCCGCGACATTGTGGACACCATAAAGGATTGGATAGACGCGGATGATGTGACAACCGGTTTCGGAGCCGAAGACATATACTACACAGGGTTGGAGACCCCATATCCATGCAAAAACGCACCCTTGGATTGTATTGAAGAACTTTTAATGATAAAAGGAATCACAGAAAATCTGTACTATGGAACAGACGAGACACCCGGTATCGCGAACTATGTTACACTGTATGGTAACGGCGCGATAAACATTAACACCGCTCCTAACCTGATACTGAAGTCGCTGTCTGATGAAATTACGGATGAAATGGCCTCTGATATGGATGAGTTCAGAAGAAATGAAGAAAACAATCTTTCGAAATCTGCGTGGTATAAAAACATCCCGGGGATGACGGGGATAACGATTAACCCCGGCCTGATAACCACTCAAAGCGACATATTCAGGATCACATCCACAGGTTATCTGAACGATATCAGCGGAAGGGTAAGCGGGGTGATCGAGAGAAACGACAACGGTAAGATAAAAAGACTGTCCTGGAAGGTGAACTGATGCCGGAAAAGATTCTCGGTCTTGACATCAGCAGTAACAGCATAAAAGCGGTCAGCGTAACAGCTGGCCTGAGAGGATACGAGGTCGCCGGAGTGTCCCTTATTGATATTGCTGAGGCGGGGGGCACCGAAGAGGCTCTTAAAGGATTGTTTGAGGGCGACCTGTTCAAAAACAGTGTGTGCGTAACCTCACTTCCCGCGGCAAGCTTTTCCTTCCGCAATATAAGACTTCCATTCAAAAACAGGAAAAAGATTGATAAGACCATCGCGTACGAACTCGAACCGCTTCTCCCCTATTCCGCCGATGATCTCCTTATAGATTACACGGTTGTGGATCAGGGGGATCAATCAGAGATATTCGCGGCCGCGATCCCCGAATCCGTTGTAGGGGATCTGTTCAGACACCTCGATGTATACCATGTGGAGGCATCAATAATCGATATAGATGCCGTTTCCGTGTTATCAAGGATCAAAGCCGGTGGCAACGTGATGTGCGGTCTCCTCCTGGATATCGGCTTCAGGGATACTACAGGTGTGCTGTTCAGGGATGGCAGGGTCTTTCACATAAGACATTTTCGCTTCGGCGGAGCAAATATTACCGAGAGCCTGGCAAAGGGAGCCGGGATTGAATTCCCGGAGGCCGAAAAAAGAAAAAAATCGGGTGACTCAGGCGAGGCGGAAGAAAAGATATCGGCAGTCTGCCGGAATTTCTTCCTTGAGTTAAAAAACACACTGGAATTCCTGAAATTAAAAGGGGGGTTCGAAGAGGAGCCCGAAAGAATCTTCCTGACCGGAGGCGGGGCGATATACCAGCCGCTTAGAGATGAGATGGAAAACTTTTTCTCTCTTCCGGTGGAGATGGTTGACGTGTCAGCCGCGGAAGATATCGTCATGGGGGATAAAATTACGGAAGGGTTCAACCCCATGCTGATGAACCAGGCCCTCGCCCTCGCTACCAGAGAGTCCAAAAAGGGCATTGGGTTTAATTTTGCCAGGGAAAAATTCAAGCCCAAAAGGGTCTATGAAAAATTCCGTAAAGATTTTAAATGGGTGTCGGTGCTTGTCTTTGTGATACTTTGCACCTTAGGAGTAGATTTTTACATGGACTACCACTCCAGCCGGGCGCACCTGGACATGCTGAAAAGTGAAATAACATCCGTATTTAAAAAGACCTGTCCCGAGGTCACAAAGATCGTCGATCC
>CAZRUU010000019.1:3580-11920 GCA_964603235.1 uncultured Syntrophaceae bacterium
AAATAACATCCGTATTTAAAAAGACCTGTCCCGAGGTCACAAAGATCGTCGATCCCGTTCAACAGCTTAAAGTTAAGATCAATCAGGCGCAACATTCCTCGGCCGGGCTGAACGGCACCGGGTTCCGGATAAAGACACTGGATATCCTGAAAGATATCTCCAAGCTTGTTCCGGACAAGACGGATTTCATTATCACAAGCTTTGCGTTTGACGGAGACACTGTAAAAATCAAGGGTGAAACCGACAACTTCAACGGCGTTGACGGGATAAAAAGCGAACTCGGCAAGTCAGATTATTTCGGAAACGTTACTATAAACTCGGCGAACCTTGTCAAGAAGGGAACTCGGGTCGGTTTTGATCTGAGGATGGAAGTAAACCGGAATTAACCGCTCAAATATCGAGCGACAAGGGCACAAAGAAAAATGGACTTTCGAGCAAGGCTCAAACTGACAAAACATGAAAGGTACTATGTATCAATTGGCGCCGTCGCGGTGATCCTTTTTCTTGTACTCCAGTTTATCCTGTTCCCCTTTATGGGAGAGAAGGGAAAGATCAAGCGCTCTATTCATTCGAAAGAACAGATCCTGAAGGAACTTATCTCCCTCAGCTCGGAATATATGGCGCTAAAGGAAAATTCGGTTGATATCAAGAAAGTGCTTTCCGACAGGCCCGATAACTTCACCCTTTTTTCCTTTCTGGAAAAACAGGCCGGGCGAAGCGGGGTAAAACCGAGCATAAAATACATGAAGCCCTCAACTTCGACAAATAAGGAGTCATACAGCGAATCATCCGTAGAGATGAAGCTGGAAAATGTGACCCTGGAGCAACTCGTCGAATACCTGTATCTCGTCGAATCTCCTGAAAATCTGGTCGGTATCAAGAGGATTTCGATAAAGCAAAGCAGGGGTAGCCCTGAATATCTGACTGTTTTAATGCAGTTAATTACATACATAAAATAAAAGTTTCAGAGGTTTGGGTTTAGAAATCAGAAAACCGTAAACTGTAAACCGACAACCGGTACAACCATGAAAACAAAAAAATGGATTACATACACGATATACGGCATACTGATTACATTGCTGTTTCTGTATCTCCGCTTCCCATCAGACAGCGTAGCGAACTATATTAAATCAACCATTGCCGCCGGCAACCCTGACGTTGTCCTTTCGTTTGATTCCGCAACCCCCTCTCTCCCACCGGGTATAAGCCTGAGCAATATTGAAATCAGTTTCAGGAACAAACCGGATTTAATTTTCAGGACGGACACATTAAAAATACGACCGGCGCTCACAAGACTCCTTTCCGGCAAGCTGTCACTGTTCCTGAATACCGACGCATACGGTGGGAAAATACGCACCGATGTAGATTTCGCGAACCGCTTTTCTACCGAAGGGCCCGTAAATATAAATAACGGTTTTAGTAATATTAACCTTGGGAAATGCTCCTGTCTCCAGGCGGCAACAGGCCGCCGGATTAGCGGCATACTCAGCGGTACTCTGTCATATACTGGAAGATTGGATAGAATTACAAACGGCGCAGGGAGCGCCAAGTTCTCTCTCCTTGATGGCAGTATGCAGCTCTTGAGAGAAATCTTCGGCCTCGGTGAACTGGATTTTGACAAGATGGACGGAGACATAACCCTCAAAAATAGAACCCTTAAGATAACCAGCCTGGAAATGACAGGTAAACAGTTCAGCGGATCTTTCAGTGGAAACATATTCCTGAGAGAAAACATAATGCGAAGCAGATTGTCCATAAAAGGCAATATAAAAATCCATGCCATGAACAGGGATATCTCTACTACACTGAATGGGACCATTGCCAATCCAGTCCCGAGGTTTATGTAAAACAATGAAATCAGGATATCGTACAATAGTCATACTGGTAATAATTACTATCCTGTCATATCTGTTTGTAGATATCTTTTACAGGGCTATAGACGCGAAACTTACCCGCGTCAAAACCGGGATTACGGTTGCTGAGAAGAAAGCCCTTCCGGTTATCAAAAGACAGCCTCTTATTTCTTACAATATAATCCCGGAAAGGAACCTGTTCGGTTCAATCAATAAAGCTGCTGGAGAGAGGTATATCGACATTGATGAGTTGGAATCCACAAAGCTGAACCTGGTCCTTATGGGAACGGTTTACGGAATCGGGGAATTAGATTGCGCCGTCATTGAGGATAAAGACAACAGGAAACAGGAACTTTTCAGGGTTGGCGATACTGTTGCTTCAGCCACAGTCGTCAGGATAATGCGTGGCATGGTGGTGCTGCATGTCGATGGCAAAGATGAGATACTGGCCATGGAAGTTAAAGACAGCGAAAACATGCCGGGGGTTACCGAAAGAACAGATTCCGGCAGCAAAAACTCCATCATCATGAGAAAAAGCGAGATAGATGAAGCTATGAAAGACATGGGCAAAATTCTTACTCAGGCGAGGATTCGACCATACTTTTCCGCCGGGAAATCGGATGGTTTCATAATAAACAGGATAAAAAAGGGAAGTATATTCCAGAAGATGGGCATGCAGAATGGAGATATCATACAGGGAGTTGACGGCCAGCCCATTAAGAGCCCGGATGAAATGCTGGAGCTGTATAACGGGCTGAAATCAGGTTCCGCAATAAACCTTGACATCAAAAGAAAAGGGGAAGCGCAAAGTTTGGAATACGTTTTCCAGTAATTACCAATTACCGGTTGGCAGAACTCGGAACCGATAACCGTGAACCATAAACTGTAAACCGTAAACCGATAACCGTGAACTATTACTAATGTACACATCATACTTCGGCTTAAAAGAAAATCCATTCAGCATGACACCAGACACCAGGTATCTCTTCCTAAGTCCGCAGCACAGTGAAGCGCTGAACCACTTACTCTACGGCATAAATGAAAAAAAAGGATTCATGGTAATTACAGGAGGAATCGGAACAGGCAAGACCACCATCTGCAGAAAACTGCTTTCCATCCTGGATCAATCTGTTAACAGCGCCCTTATATTCAATCCCTCTCTCTCGGAAATGGAACTTCTGGCAGCTATAAATCAGGAGTTTGGAGTCAAATCGGGAGTGGGAAGAAAGACAAAGAAGAGACATATTGACGCGTTAAATAAATTTCTACTTAAGAACTTCTCCGCGGGGAGAAACTCTGTCTTACTGATTGATGAGGCCCAAAACCTTTCCCGCGGCGTTCTGGAACAGATCCGGATGCTTTCCAACCTCGAAACCGAAAGGGAAAAACTGCTGCAGATAGTTCTTATCGGACAGCCTGAATTGGAAAGACTTCTGACGTCACCATCTCTCAAACAACTTAATGAAAGAATTACAGTAAGGTATAACTTAACCCCGTTCAGTCATGATCAGGAAAAAGACTATATAATGCACAGACTGGCGGTAGCGGGTGGAGATAACGGAGTCCCCCTTTTTTCCAGCCATGCCTGCAGAAAGATACACAGCTATTCCAGGGGCATTCCCCGGAGGATAAATGCCATCTGTGACAGGGCACTGCTTATAGCATACAGCCGGGATTACAACGTCATCAGCAGAAATATTATCAGGGAAGCTGTATCAGATATCGGCAGCGGGTACCTGACAGATAAGACAAACTTTCGAAGGAAAAGAGAACGCCTTATCCTTCTCTCTGCTTTGATCATAATTATCCTTCTGATGCTGTCAGTCCCGGCAATCAGAGAGGCGGTTTTTGATTTTTTCCAGAATATGGATTTTCTTATGTGGGATAGATGAGTCATATAGATAACGCCCTTAAAAAAGCTCAGGAAGAAAAAGACAACCTGTCTAAAGGCTACGGTCGTATAGCGCCCGCGACAACCCGCAGGAGTAACACCGGCCGTAAGGCGTCATGGATAATCATTCCGGCTGTCGTACTGATATCACTTGCCGTGATCGGTTTTCTCCTGTTTGGAAATAGTGAGCCGGACGGAGAGGAGAGTGCGATACCACGCAAAAATGTTGTGTTAGAGAAGACGCCGGCATTACAACAGAAAAAGGCGATCAGCACAGGCGTAGCAGCAGTTCCACTTACCGACAGCGACAAAAAGAGAGTCCCCCCCTCCCCTATGGCTGGGAATGCGGACAATGTGAAAAGAGGCGTCGATACGATACCCGGCGTGGATAATCTGTACCGAAAGGCCCTGCGCTACCAACAGGAAGGCAGACTGGATAAGGCTGGTGAGGGATACAGAAAGGTCCTGAATATTGAGCCGGAACACCTCTTCGCCCTGAACAATCTCGGTGTCATTTATATGAGCCAGCGGGGAAATAAAAAGGCGGAGGTAATGTTCAAGAGGGCAATCAGTCTGAAAGGTGATTATGCAAACCCTTATTACAACCTGGCCTGCCTCTACTCGCAAAAAGGGAACATTCCCGGCTCTCTCGATTACTTAAAGAAGGCTGCGCGAATAAATAATGACGTGAAAAACTGGGTAAAAGATGATAGAGATCTAAGAAATGTTCGCGAATCGGCGGATTTCAGGAAAGTTTTTGAGTGATATTGACAACAAAAATACTTACAGGAAACGAAATCTTTTCGGCATGAGAAGATCAGTAAAAAAATATCTATTGCTATCTGTCATTATTCTGTGTGCCGTATCACTTTCGGTACCCGGAAGAGTAATGGGGGCTAAAGTTACAGGCGAGGAAAAACTCGTTACAACATCCGCCACAAAAACGTCCCCGGCAGAAGGTTCTGTCGCCAAAACTCCGCCTGATGGGAAGCCCGTAAAAAAAGAATCCCTTCCGGAAGCAAAAAAAGAGGTGGGCACATCCGAATATGTCACCATAGATTTTAATGATGTTGACATCAGGGTATTCATCAAATTTATCAGCGAATTGACGGGCAGAAATTTCGTGATCGACAAGGGAGTCAAGGGAAAAGTAACTATAATTTCCCCGAAGAAGATCTCAATCCGGGAGGCTTATAAGGTATTTGAATCGGTCATGGAAGTGCATGGATATAGCACGGTCCCATCAGGAGATATCACCAAGATACTCCCTTCCAGGGATGCAAGAACCAGAAATATTGAAACGCGCCTGAAGAGAGAGGCAATAATTTCTGAAGACAAGATTATAACACAGATCATTTCCCTGAACTACGCAGGTCCCGACAAATTAAAAAAGGTCCTCGCACCTTTGATATCAAAATCAAGTGTTATCCTGTCCTATCCTCCCACAGGCATGCTGATCGTAACGGATCTGCTCTCCAATATAAAAAGACTTCTCAAAATCGTCAGTGCACTGGACATTGAAGGAATAGAAGAACAGATCTCCGTCATTCCGCTGGAGCGCGCCTCTTCCTCAGAGATTGCCAAATCACTTAACCAGATATTCCAAAAAACAGCCAAGGAAAAAAGAGGCACGATCACTGCCGCCATAAAGATTGTGGCCGACGAACGCACAAACACCATAATAATTCTGGCCAGTGAGAATGACGCCTCACGAATCAAACAGCTGATAAAACTGCTGGACAGGGATATCCCCAGGGGAGAAGAAGGATTGAAAGTCTACCGCCTTGAGAACGCCGACGCCGAAGAGCTTTCCAAGGTCCTTATGAATCTTCCCTCAAAAGATACCAAGAATACCCAGAAAGGGAAAACTCCACTCCTCTCAACAAGCATAACTATCGTCCCTGACAAGGCCTCCAATACCCTTATAATCAAGGCGGGGAGAGATGATTACAACATCCTTGAGGGCGTAATCAAGCAACTCGACATGCCCCGTCCTATGGTCTATATCGAGGCCCTTATCATGGAAGTGAACGTGGACAAGGACTTTAATCTCGGTGTGCAATGGCAGGCCGGCGAAGAATTCGGCAGCAACAAGTATTATGGCGGCGGTTTTACCGGTAAGGACATAATGCCTACGGTGGATGCCACCGGCGCGGTCTCTTTCCCAGAGGGACTGGCGCTTGGCGTATTCAGTGAAACAATTAGTATAGGCGGCCTCCTCTTCCCCAACATTGGCGCCATCCTTCAAGCTTATCAGAAAGATGAAGATGTCCATATACTCTCAACACCCCAGCTACTCACGCTCGACAACGAAGAGGCGGAGATATATGTCGGGGAAAACGTCCCCTACCAGACCAGGGCGGAAACATCAACGAGCGATATAGACTACAGTTCTTACGAATATAAGGATGTCGGCGTGACCCTTAGAATCACCCCGCAGATTAACCGGGAACGTTTTGTAAGACTCAACATCTTCCAAGAGGTTACCAAGCTTGTCACGGAAGCCGGTACACAAACTGTGCGGCCCACAACACTGAAACGCACCACTAAAACAACGGTAACGATACAGGATAAAAATACCATAGTGATAGGAGGCCTAATCGGAGAGGACATTACAAATACCGTATATAAAACCCCCTGTCTTGGCGATATTCCGTTCCTCGGCTGGTTGTTTAAATACAAAAGTGAGTCACGTGAAAAACGAAACCTCTTCATATTTATCACTCCCCACATAATAGAAAACCCTGGAGAAGCAAAAGAGATATATTATGAGAAAGAGGAACATATCAAGAAGGTCAAAGCGGGCGTGATCAAGACTTACGAGAAAAAGCGTAAGGAGTAAGGAAGTCAAAACCTTGAACCCCTGAACCAGGATAAAAACTTGACCCCACTAACCAATATTATAGAGACAGATCTCCTCCGTGAGATGAGCGTCAAATTAGGTATCCCATTCGAAGCTGACCTTCCCGCGGGAAATCTCCGGTTTGAATTTACAAAAAAGATCCCAATTCAATACCTGAAAAAGCAGATAATGATACCGCTCGACACCCCGGACGGCATGGTAATAGCGGTTAATGATCCCTCCAATTTCGAGGCCCTCGATGATCTCCGGCATATCCTCCGGTTGGAAAATGCCGGAATTATCCTTTCCACACATTCAGCCATTCTTTCCGCCATAAACTTCGCATATGACCAGGGTAGCGGCTCCGCCGAAGAGTTTATTCAGGATATGGCCGAAGAATCCCCAGACAGCATTATTTCCGAAATCGAAGAAACGGCCGACCTGCTGGACGATACCAGCAATGCACCGGTAATAAAACTGGTTAATCTCATGTTATCACGTGCGGTCAAAGACCGTGCCAGTGACATTCATATAGAACCTTATCAAAACTCTCTCTCCGTCCGGTACCGGATTGACGGAGTATTGTACAATGCCTTGAACCTGCCAAAGAAGATTCAGTCTTCTCTCACTTCGCGCATAAAGGTTATGGCAAAACTCAATATCGCCGAGAAAAGACTCCCGCAGGACGGAAGAATCAACATCAAAATCGGAGACAGAAATATTGATATTCGCGTATCGGTAATTCCCGTTGCCTTTGGTGAACGGGTTGTCATGAGGCTTCTTGATAAAACGGATACGACCTTCAAGCTGATTGACCTGGGAATTGACGAAGAACGTTTTAAATCTTTTGACGATCTCATCAGATTACCATATGGAATCGTTCTGGTAACAGGACCAACAGGAAGCGGTAAAACAACAACGCTCTATGCGGCCCTTTCCACCATAAACGATCCGGAAATCAATATCATCACAATAGAAGACCCGATAGAATACCAGATTGGGGGTATAGGACAGATTCAGGTAAATCCCAAGATCGGTCTTACATTCGCGAGTGGTCTGAGATCGATAGTACGACAGGACCCCGATGTGATCCTGGTGGGAGAAATCCGTGATCTGGAAACCGCCGAGATTGCCATCCAATCCTCACTTACAGGACATCTTGTGTTTTCTACTCTCCACACCAATGACGCGGCCAGCGCGGTTACCCGTCTTATAGATATGGGAATAGAACCTTTCCTGGTAACATCTTCAGTTATAGCCATCATAGCCCAGAGGCTGGTAAGAACACTCTGTCCTGAGTGCAGGGAAATCTATGAACCGGACGACAAATCGCTGGCAAAAATAGGTGTCAATAGCGACATGTTGAAAGACCGGAAGATTTACCGGAAAAAAGGATGTTCCGCCTGCATGAATACCGGCTACAGGGGAAGAACAGCCATCTTTGAGATGATGCTGCTGGACGATCATCTGAAAAAACTAATACTGAAGACATCGGACGCAAATCAGATACTCAAAGACGCGGTCAAGTCCGGAATGACTACCCTGCTCCAAGACGGCACACGCAAAGTCCTTGAAGGAATTACAACCATCGAAGAGATATTCAGAGTAACCAGAATTTGACCTTATGAGCCACATAAAGGGCCCCTTCTCAGGGCGAAAAACCGGATCGCCGCCTGATTCTCTCATACACAACATTTAGCAATAACTCTGGTTGACAGTTAGCCTTTAAGTGATGTAGTCATACCGTGAAAATT
>CAZRUU010000020.1:0-1112 GCA_964603235.1 uncultured Syntrophaceae bacterium
GGAACCTGTAGCCGGAATTTTTTATGGCGGATTTTATTCTGTCCTTGCTCTCCCTCACAGATGCATCGGGAAGGCCGACTGTAGAGAACTGAGGAAGGCCCCTGGAGATATCCACTTCCACATCGACCGGATAGGAATCTATACCGATTATGGCGCTGCTCGTTGTCTTGACTATCAATTCAGATGCCTCTCAGAAGTTCTTTCCAGACCTTTTATACTGCCTGGAAAGGGACACCCCGCCGTACGAACCAAGCAGTTTAACCCGGTTATGCTAATCTGGTTAAACTGACGGACTACTGTTCTGTTTTTCGTGCAGACGCTGAAATTAAGCGCGGAACAACGGGGTTGAGAATTTCCCTATCTGACTTTAAGAAGATTTTTCACCCCGCGTACGCCGGCTACTGAACCAGCCACCCCGGTCGCGTATTGCTTTATTTCTAAAGTTTTTACGGCCCCGATAAGGGTTACCTCTCCTTCAAAGGTTGAAACAGAAATGGCAAGGCCGGTCAATATTTTGTCATTGAGAAGTTCTGTCTTGACCTGGGTTGTAATGCTTGCGTCATCAATGACCATCCCTGCAGTTCTTCCCGCCGGGGTCTGGCAACTCCAGAGTGTGGTAAGAAGCAGGATACATAACGCTAATACAACAATTTTCTTGCCTCTGATCATAATATATTCCCCTTACTTTTTTTAGGAAACAATACTCTTTTACCCTCCCGGTTGTCAATACCGAAAGAGGGATGAATAATCTGTTCGTACCCGGAAAGTCTCTTCCTTTATTCTCCCGGTTACTCTATCTCACATCTTGCATAAGTGTCTATATAGGGGGTGATTATTCTTTCCTGTCTAGACCCATGCTTAAAAAAGTAACTAAAGAAATAACTAAAGAAATATTGACAAACAGTGCGGCTTGAATCTAAATATCTAAATGGGCATTGACTGTCCGGGAAGAGTTGAAATCTTCTGAAGGGAAGCAGGCATGATAGGTTTTTTTGACTCAGGGTTTGGTGGACTGACGGTACTAAAAAGTGTTGTTCAAGAACTGCCGGAGTACAATTGTCTATATCTTGGTGACAATGCGAGAGCTCCTTATGGGGGACGGTCCCCGGAAA
>CAZRUU010000020.1:1212-7335 GCA_964603235.1 uncultured Syntrophaceae bacterium
CTTTCACTCGAACCCTTGATCCCTTGAATCCTCTGAGATTGATTGTAGATAACACACTTATTTTGCTTTAATTAACCACAACTAATCGGGAAATGAGCCACAATTATACCATTTATCTGGTGTGTTAGAGATCTCTACTGTATATCGCTGACGAAGGAATAATCCCTTCTCTTATAACAACGGGTGGATCAACAGTTGTGTCCACAATGGTGGAACCCGCTCCACCCGGTGTCCTGCCCCCGTCGATGACTGCATCCAGATTTTCACCTATACTGCTGATTACTTCTTCAGCCGACACACATTCTTTCTGACCGGACCGGTTGGCGCTGGTTGCCGTGATGGCGCCGGAAAGATTTTGTGCCAGAAGGGTAGCGACGGGATTGCTGGACAGGCGAATACCTATTTTTCCGGTTTTTGCCGTCAGTTTCCGGGGAACGTCCTGAGATGCCTTAAACAGCAGCGTGATCCCCCCCGGCCAGAACCGATCCATGAGGGCTTCGGCTGCCGGAGTGATCTCTTTCGTGAATCTTGCAAGATCTTCACGGCTTGCTATAATTAAGGAGATGGGTTTGCTGAAATCTCTTCCCTTGATCGCATATATCTTTTCCAGGGTCTGTGGATTTCCGATGTCAGCGCCGAGGCCATAGAAAGTCTCTGTAGGGTAGGCGACAACTCCTCCCTTATTCATAATTCTCACTGCCTGCATTATTGACGATTCGCCGGAATTTAGCTCTATGACAGGTAGCATTTTTCCACCGCGAGGTACTTGATAGTGCCATTGTTTCATTTATAGATGGGTATTAGAGAGAAACACAACCACCTTATAGCTTCTGCTGTTTTTCCTCAATATTATCGGCCATTTCTCCGATATACACGTCCATCTTCCTGCGAAGACTTTTATCCTCCAGCGCGAGTATCCTGATTGCCATAAGAGCAGCGTTTTTTGCCCCCGCCTTTCCAATGGCCATCGTGGCCACGGGGATTCCTCCCGGCATCTGCACCATGGAAAGAAGCGCGTCGAGTCCCTGAAGAGAAGATGAATCAATGGGGATACCTATTACCGGCAGTGGTGTTTGTGACGCGATGACACCGGCAAGGTGCGCCGCCATGCCCGCTCCGACGATGATAACTTTGACGCCGCGCCGCGCGGCCTCGTCTGCAAACAGTGATGTTCGCTCCGGCGAGCGATGCGCGGATGTCAGGAACAACTCATGAGGAATATGAAATTCTTCGAGGATTGATGCCGCTTCCTTCATTACGGGAAGGTCGGAATCGCTCCCCATTACTATGCTTACCAGTGTTTCTCTTTTTTCTTTCATCCTATCCTGTCTCCCTGAAAAAATATACACATTATAAAGAAAGATAACTTAATCGAACCGAAAAAGCCAGAGTCATTTATTGATGATCTTATTGTGGCGTCTGCGAGTTTGAACAACTTTCCCTTGACAAAGATAAATTTGTGTTCGTAGATGCAGGCACATATTCATGAAGGAGGTGATTTTTCATGGAACTCATGGAAGCTGTAACCAACAGAAGAAGTATCCGGAAATTTACGGATTATTATGTAACCGATGAAGAAGTCAGAGAAATGCTCAATGCGGCACGACTGGCGCAGTCATGGGCGAATACGCAGGCATGGGAATTTATCGTGGTGAGAGACCGTGATCTTATAAAAAAGGTAACGGAAACCTATTCCCGCGGAAACTCGGCAGCAAAATGTTCCATGTCGGCCTCAGTGATAATTGTAGCCTGTGCGAAGATGGGCATTTCCGGGACGAAGGGTGGCGAAGATAAAACTAAATTCTCTGAGTGGTTCATGTTTGATCTCGGAGTGGCGGTACAGAACCTCTGCTTGAGGGCCTATGAGCTGGGACTGGGAACAGTCGTTGTGGGGTTGTTAGATCATGATGCATGCAGGCAGCTTCTGGTAGTTCCGGAAGGGTACGAAGTTGTTGCCTCCATACCTGTTGGTAAGCCGGTTACACTGGGAACCGGTCGACCGCGTAAAAGCCTTGGTGAATGCGTGTATCTGAACAGGTTCGGTAATTCAATTGATTTGTAGCTGTATCCTTCAAAAAGATAGAGGTTCCAATAATGTCGGGGAATGGCGTCCGCCTGCCCCACGGGTGGTTGTACCGGGTGCTGCAGGGAAGGCCTTTTGTGCAGGCCTCGGCAAATATCCCGTATAGTAACAGAAATCTACTACAAGATAGAATGATTTATGACCTCGAGAGCGTTTTCTTCGAGAATATGTACCACAAATATAAGCGTTTGGAATCTTTCATCCTTTGTATGGCCGTGGTGAAAACGGTAATATATCTGTTGGGCTATGACCGCAAGCCTGAAAATTCCAAAGCACAGATAGAAATCAAAATTGTCGATGGAGATGCCCGATTTCTCCGCATATCTGTCAACCAGTTCATTTCTGGTGAGCATCCCGGGCATATTTGTGGGCATTGTACGCATTGCCTGTACGTTTTGTGAATCATCCTTCTGTACCCAGTAAGCCAGAGAACTTCCAAGATCCATCAGGGGATCGCCCAGAGTCGCCATTTCCCAGTCGAGAATGCCGACGATCTTCAGGGGGTCTTCCGGTGAAAGTACCAGGTTGTCGAGTTTATAATCATTATGGATGATTGCGGCCCTTTCCGTTTCAGCCGGCATCTTTTCATGTAACCATTCTATGACCTGTTCAAAAACGGGGGCATCGTCCGTCAAGGCTGCCCTGTAGCGGCCACTCCAGCCTTCCACCTGTCTCTTAACGTATCCTGATGGTTTGCCAAAGCTCTCAAGCCCTATACTGACATAATCTATGGAATGAAGCCTGCAGTGCAGATCAATGAGGTTTTCACACAATCTGCGCGCCTGTTCAGGCGTAAAGGTAAATCCCTTTGGAAGATCTTTTCGCAGAATAATTCCGGGGATACGTTCCATTATGTAAAAGGGAGATCCAATAACCGATTCGTCTTCTGTATACACGAGCGGTTTCGGGCAGTAGGGAAAGACCGGATGCAGAGCGGACAGTATCCGGTATTCTCTCCCCATATCATGAGCGCTTTTCGCCTTCGTGCCGAATGGAGGTCTCCTAAGCACCAGATCATGAGCGCCCGCCCTTATCAGATAAGTAAGATTGGAGAAGCCGTCCGGAAATTGTTTTATATCGAGTTTGCCCTCAATTTCCGGCACATTGTCCTTCAGGAATTCCTCTATCTTTTTAGCATCAAGTTTTTCACCTGTTCTCATCTTTACCGGCTTGTCGGTTATGTCCATAGTTTCCTCTCGATTTCTAATTCTTCTCAGGTAAGAGATAGGACTCTATAAAATCCACAAGGAAATGGGAATAGTCTTCTACAGTGATTTTTCTCCTTTCATACTTCCACCTCTTTAGGTACCAGTCCTGAAGAGTTGCCTTAATTGCCGCCGCTGTGAGCCCTGAATCGACAGGGGAAAAGATTCCGGACGATATTCCTTCTTCGATTATGTCCAGGAACACCTTTTCTGTGGCAAGCTCGGATTCTATAGCCTTTCTGTGCTCTTTTTTTTCAAAGTTTTTCGTTTCCATATAAGAAAAGTAGAACCATGGCTGCATAACTTCACTCAGGTACAAGTGGGTCTGCACAGTCCTTCTGAGCTTTTGGCGGGGATTGTCAATGCCGGATGCGGAATCGATGAGTATCTTTATGAAAACTGTTCTCCCCTGTTCCTGTATCATGTCGAGGAGATAATCCTTGCTTGAAAAACAGTTGTACAAGGTTCCCATGCTAAGCCCTGTTTCGGCACTAAGAGCTCTTATGCTCATGGTGGAAAAACCCTTCTTGTTGCTTATGGTCAGCGCCGCATCGAAGATTTTTGCAAGGTTTCTGACCGCCACATCCTCTTTCTTGATTTTGATATTTTTTCTGTTTTCGAGAAAAAATCTCCTGCATATATCCTCTTTGGATATGTGTACAAGGTCTTTAAAGGCATCAAACTTCAATTCAGGTCTCTCCAGATTCTGTCGGTGACTATGAGGCATTCATCCATTCGGGAATATACGACGCCTATCTGACGTCCCTGCCTTCGTATTTTTTCAGGATTCTCCGTGCAACCGACATCTTGTGTACCTCGTCAGCCCCATCATATATCCTTGCGCCGCGTTCATGCCTGTAGAAGAATGGAATTATAACATCATCAGTCATTCCCAGGCCGCCGTGCACCTGCAGGGCCTTATCTATGACATCTTGCATCACATTGGCCACGAAGAACTTTATAAGAGCTATGTCTTCCCTTGCCTCTTTCACTCCCAGTTCTTCGATTTTCCACGCGGCATTAAGTGTCATCAGGCGTGCGGCCTGGATATTTGCGGCGCACTCCGCGATCCATGACTGTATTATCTGCTTGGTAGCAAGTGTTTTTCCATCACGAGAAATCATTCTTTCGGAGGCCCTCTTACACATAAGGTCAAAGACCCTGTTACATATGCCTATCCATCTCATACAGTGGTGTATTCTGCCCGGCCCGAGGCGTTCCTGTGCGATTACGAATCCATGTCCTTCAGGTCCCAGGAGATTCTTCTGCGGTACGCGGCACGATTGGAGCAATATCTCACTGTGGGATGCGTAATCGTCCCCCACATGGCCCATTACCGGTATGTTCCTCACAAGATTGAACCCGGGGGTGTCTATGGGCACGATTATCATGCTGGCCTGCATATAGGACGGGGCGTCAGGATTGGTGACCGCCATGACTATGGAAAACCTGGCTCCGTCTGCCGCGGTCGAGTACCATTTCTGGCCGTTGATGACATAATCATCGCCATCCTTGACGGCAGTCGTGTCCATCATTACAGGATTGGACCCTGCCAGCTCCACTTCTGTCATCGAAAAGCAACTTCTTATCCTGCCATCCACCAGAGGCTCGAGGTACTCCTCTTTTTGTTCATCGGTGCCATAGAGGTGCAGTATCTCTATGTTGCCAGCATCCGGCGCATGGCAGCCGAATATATAGTGCCCGAGAGGAGATCTTCCCAGAGATTCCGATACAAAGGCGTGTTCAACGAGGTTAAGGCCCATGCCGCCATATTCTTCAGGGTGGTTGGGTGCCCACAGCTCCATCTGTTTTACCATCTTCCTCTTCTCCTCGAGAACGGGTAACATTTCTCTGAAGGTCTTAGTCAGGAACTCCGGTTCAAGGGGGATAATCTCTTTTTCTACGAACTCATCCATCATTCCCGTTATTATCTTTATTTTTTCAGGAATATTGAAATCCATGGCAAACCTCCTCTAAAAATGGTTTCAGGTTTCGTAAATCCAGCATAACAAGGCTACGGTATGCTATAAATTCAAGCAGTTGCGATTCGTTAGCGGTATGTTACAATGTTTTCTTCTTGCTGCAGCTCAAGATGGGATATTTCATTAAATCCTGCCAGGGCAATTCCACTGCTGTTATAAGCAAACCGCGTGATGGATGTATTGGCAATTTGCCAGCTAAGTCTGATTGTGTGCTCGTTGGACAGGCTAAGGTATTTCTGCATTGTCGCGGCTATGGGACCACCTGAGGTGAACAGCAAAACATTCCCCCCTTTATTATGTTTTGACATTATATCTTGAATCCCCTCCCATACTCTCGATGAGAATGTATCCCACGATTCAACGCCCGGCTTCTCAAAGTCACCTGACACCCATCGCAACATTGCTTTCTCGAAGATTCGCTTGAAGGATTTTTCGTCGGCGTATATTCTGTCCAGATCATTCTTCACAGAAGGGTTTTCGCTGATCATATCGGGAATCTGTGACATCAGAACAGTACGGGCGTCAAGTTCGTTGAGAGCTTCGCACAGAGAACGTTCCGGCATATCAATTCCGCGTTCCTTAAAACGACTGATGACCTCTTTTGCCGTCGCCTCCTGACGCTGTAGTGTCCAGGAATATAATGCATCAGCGCGCAGCCCCGTATTGATCAGATGCTCTCCCAGGATTCCGGCCTGTCGCATACCTTTTTCGGAAAGCCTGTCATAGTTATCCTCTCCGAATGATGCCTGACCATGCCGTATCATATAAATTATGCTCATGAATAGCTCTATAAAACGCTAGAATGCACATGTCAACAAAAAATAGAGCGAACGTTCGCTTTTTGCTTGAAATA
>CAZRUU010000020.1:7435-11759 GCA_964603235.1 uncultured Syntrophaceae bacterium
ATCGCGGACACAGAAATCGAGGCTGTCTCCGTTGGTCCCGGAAGGGTGGTTTCAATGCTCAGTAAAGCCCTGGAGAGAGGGGCGGCGGCCGGTATACATATTCTGGTGGAAGAGGAAAGATACATGAGTCCCTTTGAAACGGCGTCACTCATAGCGTCCTACGCAAGGACCGGATGCTACGATCTGATCATTGCCGGTGTTATGTCAGAGGACGATATGCACTGTCAGGTCGGGCAAATGATAGCGGCTATACTCGGAATCCGGTGCGCGACATCGGTAATTCATCGCGGAACAATCAGGAACGGGACATCCGTTTACATCGAGCGTGAAATTGAAGAAGGACAGAGGCTGTGTACGGAAGTCGAGCTGCCGGCGGTGCTTACCGTTCAATCAGGCATAAACCGCCCGAGATATCCCTCCCTTTCCAATATTCTGAGGGCAAAGAACCAGGAGATCAGGACAATTGACGCTAATGATCTGTGGGAGGGTGATGGAAGTGACCAACTGATTTCCATGCGGCGACCCGAGGCATCGGCAAAGGGTGTATTTTTGGAGGGCAGTAGGGATGAGAAGGCTCGAGCTCTTATAAGAATTCTGCACGAGAGGGCGCTGATATAATTTTTCATAACGGGGAGCTTGAGTGATAGAAGAAAAGATTGCCATAATTGCGGAATTGTCCAAAGGCAGCTTTACCCGCGCAACCCATGAGGTAATATCCTTTGCCCGTGAACTCGGGGCTGCCGGTGCGCGCCTGGAGATTATTGTTCCCGGGAAGAACATCCGCGGATTGGCGGAAGAGATCGCGCACACATCGGGGATTGACGTGATCGGCATAGAGACCGAGGCCCTTGATCTGTACAGCGCCGAACCCTTCAGATTGGCCATCCTTGATATCCTGAAAGATATGAACCCCGCTTATGTCTGTCTGCCCCACAGTGCCATGGGTTTTGACCTGGCCCCGGGGCTTGCCTTCGATCTTGGCGCCGCGTGCATCACGGCTGTGGAGGAAATGCACGAAAATAAAAAAAGAATTTATTTTTCAAGATCCATGTGTGGCGGGAAGATACGCGCGGAACTTGTTCCTACGACGCAAAGGGCGGTACTTACCGTGTTGCCGGGAGCCTGGGCAGCATCTGTTGAAGAAGCAGGCTTTCCGGGTTCGGTGCGCATGGTTAATGCAAGACTTACATTGGGTGCGCCTGAAATTACACTCATGGAAGCGCTCGGGGAAAGAGAATCGGAACTGCCGGGGGCCGATGTTATTGTATCTGCCGGAAGGGGTATCGGGAAAGAAGAAAATCTGGGAATTATCCGGAAGCTGGCCAGCATATTCTCACGGGGAGCGGTAGGTGCATCAAGATCCGTGTGCGATCTAGGGTGGCTTGGGCATAAACACCAGATAGGATTCACAGGAAAAACCGTTTCACCCGGATTATATATTGCATGCGGGATATCCGGAGCCATTCAGCACATATCTGGAATGAAGGACTCGCAGATGGTGATCGCCATAAACATCGACCCACATGCACCCATCTTCGACATAGCCGACTATTGTATAGTAGAAGATCTGACCGAATTTATCCCCGCCCTTCTCGAACTGATGGAGAGAGGGGATGTTTCCATTTTTTCTTGAATGAAAAACGAGCCCACCCCACAAAGGAATCGTGTATGCCCGTAGATGGAGTGATACGCGTGTGGAGCAGGAAATTTATTATAAAACAGTCATGAATCTTCCGGCATTTTCTATTATGCCTTCAGTTACCTGTCGAGCCATACCTTCCTTATTCTATATCGGGAAAGCGGGGTTTTTCCTTTGAGAGAAAGGCCGATATTCCATGGTAGCATTCCCCCGATGTGACGAGAGTAATCGCCTTTTCCGTTTCCAGTTCGAGGGCCTCCTGTAAGGGTATGCCGCAGGCTGATCTAATCACTTCCAGAGCGGAGCGGACAGCGCGTGGCCCATTGCCGGCAATTGTTTCAGCCAGTTCGATAGATTCTTCAAGGACCTTGGCCTGTGAGCTTATGCGATTGTCATAACCGCAACATGATTCATAAACTCAAGACGAATACCATGCTCGGACATCTTTCAACCCTTTCCGTTCCGTGCAAATTTTTGATACATCAGGGTAATGAAGTGATTTATTCCCCTGTATATTCACCTCTTGCCCTCAGGCTTTCAATCTCTTCCTCTTCGAGTTTCCTGTATGCTATTTTTCCAATAAGGGTCCGTGGAAGTTCACTGCGGAATTCCACTTCCCTTGGGCAACTCCATTTAATCAGGGATTTTCTGCAGTGGGCCATGAGTTCCTCTTTCATCTCCTCTGTTTCCTTTGAAGGGTCCTTCATGATCACGAAGGCCTTGACCTTTTCCACCTGTGCCCGGTCAGGCACTCCTATAACGCAGGCCTCCGCTACATCCGGGTGGTCGTAGAGAATTGCTTCCACCTGTGCGGGATATACGTTCATACCCGATGACTTTATCATTCTTTTCAGTCTCAGCTTGAAATAGAAAAACCCATCTTCGTCCATGCTGGCAATATCGCCGGTATGGAGCCACATTCTTCCATCGGGATGTTTTTTTAGAGTATTGGCGGTTTCTTCCGGCTGATCGAGGTATCCAAGCATGACTGCCGGACCGCTGATACACAGTTCTCCATCCTCGCCCGGTGTCGCCTCCTCTGTTCCGCTCTGATTCACCACTTTTGCCAGCATATCCGGGAACGGCACGCCGACACTTCCCTCTCTGTAGTCATTTATGGGGGTAGCCATAATGGCGGTGACCGCTTCGGTCAGGCCGTAACCTTCAAGAAGTTTTACATTGCCTCCACCGCTGCTGACTGTTTCCTCGAATTTCTCTTTTACGACCCTTGGAAGCGTGTCAGCTCCGCTGAATGTGGCCTTCAGGCAGCTGAGATCGGCGTTTCTGAAATCGGGGTTGCGGCACAGGGCTTCATACAGGGTCGGTACCCCTACCATAAGCGAGGGTTTCTTGTTCTTGATAAGTTTTGCGAGTGTCTTGGGCGTAAAAGAGGGGACAAGAATACTCTTGCCGCCCCCCATGAAAGCGGCATTCACACATACTCCAAGGCCGAAACCATGGAATATCGGGAGTATTGCCAGTATGGAGGCGCCACCCTCTACATCTTTCATTCTTGCCCACTCCGCCACCTGCATACCCTCGCTTATGAAATTCATATTGGAAAGCATGATACCCTTCGGCACGCCTGTGGTGCCGCCGCTGTAAAGAATTACAGCAAGATCGTCTGTATCCACATCTGTTTCAGGCGCCGGAGGGTAATTTCCCTTCATCATATCTTTCCACCACCTGACCCTTGGATCACCTGAAATCTTCGGTATTTTTCTCCCCATGGCAATATAGAAACCGAATTTTTTCAAGGGAGAAAGGTAGTCTCCCATCTTTGTCAGGATGATGGTCTTAACACCGGTATTGTCGAGGATCTTGTTGAAGGTGCCGTAGAAGGCGTCAAGAGTTATAGCGAATGTGCTTTTGCTAATATTCAGATAAAATTCTATTTCGCCGGCAGTGGAAAGAGGATGAATCATGCTTGCCACCGCACCGAGCTTGTTTGCCGCGTAAAAACAGATGATTCCCTGTGGCGTTGTGGGCATGGAGATAGTGATACGGTCGCCCTTTTTAAGACCAATGGCCATCAGGGCGGCGGCAAATCTTTCTATCTCTTTGGCAAAGTTCCTGTATGTACAGGTATATCCAATGAAATCGTAGGCTATGGAATCAGGATATTTCCTGACCGAACGCATAAGTGACTCAAACATGCTGATCCTGGGATAATCGAGGGTCTCAGGAACGTTTTCATAGAATTTCAGCCACGGTTTCTTTTCATACATGCCACTATCCTCCTTGAATTGAACAGCGAGCGCATTCCCCGCAACTTGTTGCGGGGAGCTTCAACTTTTGTCAACCGCTTTTTTCTGCCCCTTTATGCCGGAAAAGTCAATACAAAAAACAGATGACAGTTGTGCTGTAATATGCTACGAGTTCTTCGCTTGGTTGTGTGTTTGGAAAGGGGAAAAAGGAGTGGGTATGGAGAAATTGAGTGATTTTTATGAGGCGGTATCAGATACCGGAAATTATATCAGAAAGCTGAAGGACAAGGGGAAAAAGGTGCTGGGCTATTTCTGTTCCTATACTCCCGAGGAAATTATTCTCGCGGCGGGGATTCACCCTGTGAGGCTTTTTGGCACGAAGGGGAACATCACCCTGGCCGACGCTCACCTGCAGTCCTATGCCTGCTCTCTCGCGAGGGGAGCGCTTGAAGACGCGCTTTCGGGGAAGCTGGATTTT
>CAZRUU010000021.1:0-11753 GCA_964603235.1 uncultured Syntrophaceae bacterium
CCAATATTCCATATTTGATGTAATCGTTGACATCACCGTAAAATCTATTTTTCATATGATCGGTCTGCCTCCTTAATGAGGTCCATGTGGATATGAGAACATGAATGTCTCAATCAGTCTTTCATAAACAGATAGCCGAAAGGGCTTTCATCGTATAGGGGCTCATCTTCATTCAATGAATCATATTTATGCTTTATCTCTTTGATACGTAAGTACTTGATGTCCAGTGGCTTAGCGTGAGCCGGATCAAAAATAGCGACATTAAAGCCCTTACCCATAGCACTCGGATATTCGATTCCATCGTATCTCGAGTGTTTCACGTAATCACAAAGATACTGTGTCGAAAAATACATATTTTCATCTTCATTGGGTAGAACTGGTTGCGAAAGTTCATCGGCAAGTCTGTCAAACAGTGCAGCCAGTTGTATTTTCCATTCCAGAAATTCTTGAAAGAAGGGACTATCGGGCAACTCGTAATTCAGAAAACTTACTACTAAAAGTCGCTTCTTTACCTCAAATCGAGCTAGTGCTACGGCCATGCCTTGCCACGCACGCACCTCAGCAAGTGCGGTTTCATCCTCGCTAGCCAAGTATAGAACAGGTTCCCCTTTACGATTAGCCCGGCCTGCCCTTGCATCTGCTGGAGACGGAGCACCAATCTCAGAAAGACTAAACCATTGACTATGAAAACGATCTTTGTGAATCCTTGCACGGTATAAAATATGACCCGGATCGTAAAGCTTTGAAAGATCTTCGAAAGCTATTTCAAGTTGGTCAGGCAGATCATCGATTGGCTTTTTATGATTAGAAATAGAAGGCAATGTTTCTTTCAGCCTTTTCTGTCCATTGAGAAAATAGGCCTCGGCCTTATCATGCCAGTGTCCGACAAGCCACCCCTCTTTCCGACGGAAGAAGTCGTTATAATCAGGGTAGTCACCAGAAAAATAATCCTTGGGATCTAGGCCAGCCTTCAGGATAGCAACTGTCAACTCCTGCATTAGATCATTAGGAGCTTGTTCAATACGGTCGCTAAAAATATTCCAATCTTCCTGTAAAAGATAAGATATCCAATCACCATGTATATCGTCCGGTGAATATATTTGGACGACATCTCGGAAAATATCTCCAAGCTCATATAGCGGAATTACATATACGTTTCTTCCCCCACACCAATCGCACCACCCCCGTCGTCCCTCGCGTCGGATTAAATCAATTAGCACTTTGTCTTTAAAGCAGTGCTGGCATACCAAGCTATCGTTGCGGTGCATCTGCATTTTCCATATTAATTTTTAAGATCCATAAGAATGGTAATTAGTCGCTCATTGCCTTCCTCACAATGTTTAAGAAGCATTCTAAAAAAAGCTGCTTTTAAAAATCCACGGTCACTGAAGCCCTCACCTTCATAGTGAGAGCAATAACTTTGGATCGCGTTTTTCAGTTTACCTGCAGAGTCATTCTCATTGTCGATTGCACGATACCAGTCACGGAAACCACGTAGCCATGTCATAAACGACGGGTCGAGCACGTCCCTTTCATATCGTTCTCGAATATGAAATACATTATCCCAGGTATTCACTTCTTCATTATTCGGATCGAAATCAATTTTCCATAATGGCAATTCGCCGTTTTTTCCTGAAAATAGTATACTGTTATTGAGACTAATTCGAATTTCATCGTGATTATATGGGTCAAAGGATCTCCTACGAATACCGGCATCAGAAAAAAGGATGTCCTGAGCAATCTTGTACCTCGAGTTGCACTTATTTCCCATAGGAACGAGATTTCGCAGGTTGGCGGCTGAGAATGGATACTTGCTTTCCGGAAGGTAATGATCCATTGCCTCACGGGGTGCACCAGGTGCATCGAAATACTCGCAGCCACAAAAAGGGCATACGTGATCGGATATCGAGTTATAGATTATGCTATACTGATGGTCGCGGATACCAAGGCCAGTAAGCAGCTTAAACGAAAAATTAAAGAAATCTTTTGCAGGTGCACGAATGGGTACAGGTAGATCACTGATAGCGGCGCAGTCACATTCACATGACAAAAGCGGTCCTATCATGTTTTGGCTATTCAGAGCATGAAGTACTTGATTCCTTTGATCCGGGTCGAGCGTTGCAAGTGTCTCTCTAAAGGTCTCTAATCTCTTCTTTAGGCCGCTTCGGCTACTTAGCCACGATCTGTACTGCTCAGGAATTATTTCAGGCCAACTCAACGGTTCTTCGTTTGCCTGTAGGTTTCTGTGTACCGTTGCAATAATCTCGCATAAGCAATCATGAACCCAATTATCCTCTGTGGCTTCTACTGGATATCCGAAAAGCAAACTACTTCCCACCTTTTTTCGTCAGTTGTCGTAATCGATCTGCAAGAAACACTTTTTCTACAGAGTCCCCCAAACGCCGGATGCCCGTCCGGATCTCGTCGGCATTGTCACTCTTCCTGAGTCTTTCAATTTCTTCCATCGACACTCTTGAAATGGGTGGACGCACATCGAAGCACTCCTCCAAAATGGTATCGAAAGTTGTACCGAATGTTTCAATATCCGGATGTCGGACGATTACTCTATTCTCGTTTTCTGGCTTCGAGAATATAAACACTTTATTTCTTTGCATGTCAGACGGAACGAACGGGGCATGTGTTGTCAGGATACATTCTTGTTCTGTAGCGTTTGTCTTGCCTTTGCGAATACCGTATTTCGTTGGTATTTCATGAACCTGGGAAATGAATTTTACCCGCCACTGGGGATTAAAATGCGATTCCGGTTCATCGAGCAAGAACAGTACATTTGAAAATGACATCATACAAAACATGCCCAGGATCTGAGCGTGCTGATGTTCACCATCGGAGAGTGAGACATAATCTACGATACTGGAGCGGGCTTTTGGAACGAAACATACCTGAGCGAAGCGGAACACTTTCTCCTCATCCTGAGGTTCGGGGAGACGTGACGCAAATCTTCGAATGGCGGCATCCCTCTTGAATCTTTCTCTTGTAGATTTAGGAATTGCAAGGTCATTTAGCATAGAAAGCTTGTGCAGCGACGAGTAAAGATCCAATGTTGTATTCCAAAAGCTTTTAAAAGCCCTTCTAGTTTCATCATTGATCCAAAAGTCGAATATGTATTTCTCTGATTTTTCATCGTAGCTTGAGCAAGTGGCACAGCGACGTAGATTATCGAGATAGCGTTCCAATTCTTCCGTCAATTGGATTTTTTTTCGGCCCTTTTCGGAATCCCGTTTCTTCCCAGGCGCTTTGGGTGCAGCGCTATGGGCTAGTTGAATAATGCAACGGAACGAATGAAGATCCTTAAGAAGCGCATCCTGGAGTAATGTGGTTTGCTGATATTTATTTCCCATTAATAGGTTCGAGACCAACACCTCAAGATGTGTTTCATAGTCAATCAACATAAGTCGTGTATCCGGTATGGTCTTGTTTTGCTTCTCACTCCAGGCAAGATCTGCAACCTCCTTCGCATATCCGCTCCTACTCACCAAGAAAGGAAGGCTAAGCGTTTCGTTATTACCAGATGTGTAGGCAACGATTTTTTGTGGCAACAATTGACGTGTTGATGGCAATTGTAGCTCACAATTCTTCCATTCATCTCCATCTTTTCTCCGGATCACAATTGTTCCACGTCGTTTGCCTTCACTTTTTCGAGAAATTTGCACTTGGATAAAAGGTTTCTTCACGCTGGGGCGAATGAGATATTCTATCTCAAACTGTAGGTTAGGGTTACCTTCAATCCGTTCGTCGCTCCCGATACATGAATGAAATATCGATTGAAATATTTCCGCAAGCACCTGTAGGAACTGAGATTTACCGGAACCGTTAGGCCCAACAAAGCAAAGGGGATCGAACGTTACATCGCCGTCCGCTGGGCTTCTCAGCCATAGGTCCAACCCATCAAGAAGACCCCCACAGGTATCAGCGGAAATAACGTGAACACGAAGTAGCTTCATGATTTCACCCGGACGAGGCGGATTGACTGCGTTTCCTTGTCAAAAATCTGTTTCAGACTGGGTTCGACTTCATCGAGTAATGAAAAGAGAGCGTCTTTCAAGGTTTCGTAATCTGCTGGCACGGAGTTTCTTAGCTCATCGAAGGAAAAAGACTCTTCGGGTCGCAAGAGGATGGTTTCTTTTAGTGATTCCTTTGTCATCTTTTCCATTAGAGGTTTCCTTTCCATAATGGTTCGTTTTACCTTGGTGTGCTGTGCCGCTTGGGTGGCGCGGATACGTTCGAGCAAGACACTAGCGTGTTCGTCGTTGGGGTCCTGTGGGACCAGCTCACCACGGAAAGCCTTAGAAAGAATGGATTGATCTAAATTGCTTAGTGCATCAAAAAGACTAGCTATCCAATTTTTTACTTTATTGACTCTTGATATAGCGTTTTCAGCCAATGCGACAATGACCTCCTGTTCCTTCTGCGAGCAAAGAGGAATTGTAAAGTATGCAAGCTTGCTGGCATTTATGTTAGATTGACTAACTGCATCGGATTTTACTGAGGAGCATAGCTGCCTTATAAATGGCGAATTAAGCATTAGATTCAGGTATTGAGGAATGATTTGCGGAACATGGTTAATTCTTATTAAGTAACCAGCGAAAATTGCTTCTCGTTCCCCTCTGTAAATCGATGTTTTTCCTACGAGCTCTGGGCTATTTGTTCTGTTGAATAGGACTGTGTCAGGTGAGAGTGCATATTTCTTAATTTCTGCCTTGCCGGAAGTGTATACCAAGTCCGACCAGTCAATTTCACCATTCTGGAGATTTCCCATACGGATGACAGGTATTTGACCATCCTTTGAAGATTTTAGTGAGCTTCCATACTGAAGTCTATCGCTCAGCTCTTCAATATTTGCCCAGCACCACCTCTGAGGCAATTCCGGCAGGTCGTCCGTATCTGTCTGGGTTGGTTCCTTGTATTGCTTACGGCGGTTGGTGAAAGCTTCTTTGAGCTTATCCGCGGAAAGGTTCTTCGCCTTGAGTTTTTCCAACTCAGCCTCTTCCCAGCGCTTGCGACGATCGGCGCGGATGCGTTTCAGGAGTTCCTTGGCCGGTTCGATATTAGGATTTTTTTCACGCCATTCTTTTGTCAGAAAGCCCCGAAAAGCATCAGCCAGAATAGATTGGCGGAGTTGATCAAGAAGATCAGGAATGACCTCCAGTGCCTCCCGCGAAGGGCGACTGTGGGCCTGAAGTTCTTCAATTCTGGCGACGATTCGTTTTTGTTCTTCAAGAGGGGGGATTGGTATTTCCAAACTAGCCATTCGGTGTCCAGATAATTCTTTGAAAGTAGATCCACTGGCTAATGATTCTGCATACTTTTTTGATGTCAGGAGATAATGACGAATATATTTTGGGTTAATACCACCCTTTAATACCAAACTTTTAAAACCCTGATTCGTGGATATTTCATTCGTGGCAAGGACGCAGTAGCCTATTGGTGCCCTTGAAGTGAAAAGGACCGCATCCTTTGGCATGAGGTGCGCCCCACTATCTCTATAGCCTTCTTTAGATAAATCACGTTTGCCTCGGCTAACATATTCTTCTTGATAACCTGAAAGATCGGCAGGTGTGAGCCACGGAATATCCTTTTCGGCGAAGTTTGCCGAATTCTTCGTCGATGGAGTACCGCCACCAACGATCAAAGCGACATCCGGCGCTTTTGCCCACTGCCATCCTATTGGGATTTGCCATCGACCCACTAAATCACCTCTTCGAATTTGCGCCATTTAAAAGAAATGCTAATTTCTGCATCTCCTCAGTGGCGATGCTAAGTTGGACAAGAATTTCGTCGGCAATGTCTGATGGTTCGTGAATGTCATCCCCCCGTCGGACACTGTCATCCTGGAGCCAGGTAATATCAAGGGAATCGCTACGCTTGGCGATCTCCACACGCGTGAAACAGCGGAAGCGCCCTTTTTCTCCCAGGTCCTTCCGCTTGGCCTTGCAGTAAGGGTCGTTTCCGTAGGCCTTCATGAAGTCCTGAAAATGCTCAACACCCAGGGGTGTCCGCTTGCCAAAATTGGGCATGTTGGTGCGCATATCGTATATCCAGATTTCTTTGGTATTGCCCTTGTCTTTTGTGC
Source organism: uncultured Syntrophaceae bacterium (assembly GCA_964603235.1). GTDB lineage: Bacteria > Desulfobacterota > Syntrophia > Syntrophales > UBA2210 > UBA2210. The sequence goes on from CAZRUU010000021.1 coordinate 6,092, forward strand.
CGCGGGTGAAAAACAGGACATTTGTCTTGACCCCTTGGGCGTAAAAGATGCCCGTCGGCAGGCGCAGGATGGTGTGGAGATTGCATTTGTCCATCAGGTCGGCTCGGACCTTCTGGCCGTCGCCATCGGCAAAGAGCACATTGTCGGGTAAAACCACGGCGGCCCTTGCCTTGCCGTTCGTACGCAAAGAGCGATAGATCATCTGCAGAAAGTTGAGTTGCTTGTTGGACGTGGGATAAGTAAGGTCATCCCGCGTCGGCCGTTCACCGCCGCGCTTGGTGCCGAAGGGCGGGTTCGTCAGGATAACATCGTAATCCCGGAACTGCTTCCCGTCACTGGAGAGGGAATCGGTCTGAATGATTTGCCCCTCGATCCCGTGGAGCATAGCGTTCATCAAGGCAAGGCGGTGTGTTTCCGGCACCAGCTCGATACCGGTGAAGGCCTGCTTTTTCTGAAAATCCTGCTGTTCCGTCCTTTGGTCGAAGTAGTTATCATGTTTTTCTTTCAAGTATTGGTCGGCGGAGATCATAAACCCGAAGGTGCCACAGGCGGGGTCCCCGCATCGTTCCCCAATCTCGGGCTTGACAAGGCGCACCATAGCATTGATTAAGGGCCGCGGTGTGAAGTATTGGCCGGCGCCGGATTTCTTCTCATTGGCGTTTTTCTCCAGGAGGCCTTCATACAAATTGCCCAGGCCTTCCTCCCGGGCGCTGAACCAGTCGAGCTTGTCGATGTCGCTGACTATCTTTTTCAGGTTCTTCGGTTCGTCGATATTGGTATGGGCGTTCACATAAATCTGCTGTACCCTGTTTTTTCCGTCCGTGCCGAGCTTCAGGAGAAGCTCTCGGTAAAAGCGGTGCTGTTTCACTCCGTCTTTCGCGTTCAGATCATCCCAACGGTATCCTTCGGGGATTTTACTTTCTGCGCCGGTCTCCTTGGCCATTTTCAAAAAGAGGATGTAGGTCAGCTCCGTCACGTACTGGTGAAACGTGATCCCGTCGTCGCGCAGGACGTTACAGAGATTCCAGAGTTTTTGTACAATTTCGGTGGTGGTCATGCTGTTTGCCTTTCTGTCATGTAGAGATTGGTGTTAATCTCATTGAGAATCTCCTGAAAATTGCCCTGGAAGATCTTGTTAAGTCGGCTGAATCCTCCGTTGGCGGCAAAGGCGCCGTGGTCGAAATCCTCGCGATCCAGAACGGTTTGAGCGACAAGCTGCTTTTCAATGCGTTCCAGCCACTGACGCTGGATGGCTGTCCAGTCGCGCATGGCATAGATGCGAGTCATCGCTTTTTTAATCCTATTGGTATGACTGATGAGGGGATCACCCAATGCCTGGCGTCGGATAAAGGAGATGATATCCGCTGCAATCTCTTCATTTTTCCAGTCCTTCCAGGCGACTTGCAGATTCTTTTCGGTATAGCCTGCCTGATCGAGAATAAGCTTCAATTCCTTTAGGGTTTGTCGGGTCAGTTCCCGGGGGCGTTGGCATACGACGGTCAAAGCGGGAACTTTGTTCATATTGGTGATGATGAATTCCCGAAAAGCATTGAGATAGTCTTCCGGTTTCTTAGCGTCACCGTAGCCGCGAGTGTGGGAGTCGAGCTCGTCCTCATGGTGGGAGATGAGCTGTTTTTTCGGACGGTGGCGATTTTCATCCAGGAAGGCAATGAGATTCCTTCTTACTGCGAGCTTCTGGCGGCAGCTTTCCGGGTCGTCTTGCCCCAGCGATTGGATGAATTGTTGAAGGGTCTGTCCTCCCGAGATGGTCTTGAATTCGCTCAATGTCTCTTCGTCCATTCGTCTGAGGATACGCTGCAACTTGGCGAGGATCTGTTCGACCTGATTCTTTATATTTGCTGGTTCGGCATTGGATTCCGAAAGATGATCCAGTTGATCAAACAACTGACCAACAGTACAGTTGGGATCGGCGGCGACGGCCTTCATGGCAGAGACCGGGTCCAGGGCTTCATAGATTCGGGCGGCATCGAAGATGTCAAAGTGATCTTTTCCGATGCGATCGCAACGGCGTGTTGCACGACCAAGCATCTGTTCAAAAAGGATGCGAGACCGGATGCGACGGATAAAAACCAGGTTGCAGATTTCGGGCACATCGATTCCTGTCGTCAGAAGATCTACAGTGACGGCGATATTGGGAAGACGTTCATTCTTCAACTGTCGGATTGCACCTCCCGGGCGATCTATGGAACCCGTGATCTTGGTGACGGCCTCATCAGAGATGGAAACCCCAGCGGCTTCGAACTCCTCCTTCAGAACCTGGACGACCGTGTCCGCATGGTCGTCGGTGGCAGCGAAGATCAGCGTTTTCTCCTCGCCGTCGGGATTCAGATATTTGACAAGTTCCTTTGCCACGGTGCGGTTGAATTTCTCCGTCATGACCAGTTTGTTGAAGTGATCGATTTCGAGTTTCACTTCATCGGGGATGTCCTCGATATTTGTTATCTGTCCCGTCGCCGGATCGTAAACAGGGATGGTGTCGCCTTTTTCCCATTTGATCCCTTTTTTGGACAGACGGGTCACAAGTTGATGGGGCGGTTCATGATCCATGAGCCACCCGTCGATGACAGCCTCCCGGTATGAATATGTGTACACAGGTTTCCCAAAGATCTTGATGGTATGCGGGGCGGGGGTTGCCGTTAGCCCGATTTTTACTGCGTCGAAGTATTCGATAACGCGCCGGAACTTACTGAGATAATCATTCTGATCGCGATAGAGGAGCTCTTCATCTCCCAGTTCGCGATCCAGGGTGTATCCTCGGTGTGCCTCGTCGACGATGATGCAGTCATACTGCCCGACACTGGGGACATCTCTGGTGTCGGAAGGGTACATGATGGCATGCATCAGGCTCTGCACGGTTGCGATTTTCACCTTGGTGGTAGACTCGATGACGGACTTGTCTACCTCTTTAAGATCGTAGATCTGATCGAAGGTCTTCAGTTCCTCCAGGCGGGTTTCTTTGAATTTATCGCCGGCCTGCTCACCCAGTGCGTTTCGATCCACCACGAAGAGGATGCGCCGAAAACGTTGAGCCTTAATCAACCGGTAGGTCAGGCCTATAGCCAGGCGGGTTTTGCCGGTTCCCGTCGCCATGGCAACCAGCAGTTCGGTCTGTCCCTGATCAAGTGCGGTCTCAACTCGCTGGACGGCCTTTTGCTGGTAGTCACGAAGCCCGAGGTAGTCCATGGGTTCGTGGGCCAGTTTTTTCTGTGCTTTGGGGATATCTTGTTGAAGCAACGAAAGCAATTCATCGGCCACAAACCATCCCTGAAGAGGGCGCGGGTGATTCGTAGGCTTCCGCGCGTCAAGAAACCAGATGCCCGATTTCTCTTTGAGTTGTTCCAGATATGGTCGGGCATTTGTTGAAAAGATGAAGGGCACTTTGAAATCACTCCAAGGTCCTCCTATGAAGCGACCTTCTCCATCAAGCTTTGCATTTCTTGCATACCGCTTGCCCTGTTTCAGATCGGCCAATACATCCCTGCCCATCTTCTTTGCTTCAATGACTCCGATGAGATCGAGGCCCGCAAACAGTGCATAATCGGCAGGTCCCGTCTCTGTGGGCCACTCCGCAATGGCCTTATTCGCGCCCTTTTCGGGACGCACGCCAAGGGAGAACCGCAACGACAACGTATCCGCCTGCCAACCAGCGGCCCGGAGCTGATAGTCGATAATCACCCTTGTTTCGTCCTCAGCGAGGGTTATTGTCGTGGCACGTCTCATAGCTGATTTACGGGCTGATCGCCGAACCGCATCGGATGGTGCCTGAGTACGGAGGATCTGGAAGACAGATTCGTCGTTTGGTGCCTTAGAAACGGAATGCGGAAGGTGAGGCCCGTAAGATTTGGTAAACCATGCCATCAGACCGGCTGTGAGCTTCGCGTGAAGGTTCGCCCTCATTTGAATAGCGGCAGGAGGATCATTCTTTTCATAGTTTTCACTGGCGAGTGCATGGAAGAAAGGAAGCAGAGCAGTGGGGAGGAAACCCCGATTGCTGAGGATATTCAGTCTGGCAATTTGCGCACCATCAGCAGGTTGATCGAGACCCTCAAAAGCCAAGACTGCCCGCGTGAGATAAGATGTCTGAAGCGCCAGGTTTTCCAAAGCCATAAGAGGGTTTTTGGTGATTTCCTGTAGCGCTTCGCAAGCTGGTGCTGCCAACGCCGGGCATATCTGTCTTAGATCTGAGAACTCATTCACATCAGCTTCCCCGTCTTGATGCTGTAAGCCTGAAGTTTGGTCACGATCATATGATCGAGCAGCTTGATACCGAACTCCCCAGAAAGATCTTCCAGCTTCCTGGTCATTTCGAGATCATGCTCTGACGGTATGGGCTGACCGTCAGGGTGATTATGGACAAGAATCAGACCCGTTGCGTTATGGATCAGTGCAGGTTTCAGAACCTCTCGAGGGTATAACGATACTCGATTCACAGTTCCTGTAGCCACTTCTTGGTAGTGAACAATATGCCGGGCATCATCAAGATAGAGAGCATGGAGGCATTCGGTTGTGCCAGGGCCAAGATGTAGCCGAATGAAGGCAAAAATATCCTCTGGTTTGGAAACTGTTTCACGATATTCAACTGCTGTCTCCGTGGCTCGCGTTAAACAGGCATGAACAACATGGAAAAGCGTCACAGTCTTGGGACCGATGCCTTCTATCTCCAATAAACGTTCATCTGATTGTTGCAGAACGTTAAAAATGGTTTTGAATCTCTGTAGAAGTGCTTTTGCAGTAGGTTTCGTATCAACCCGCGGGATTGCATAGGTTAAAAGTAGCTCGATCAACTCGTAATCAGCAAGAGACTTCCGTCCAGCATTAAGAAAGCGTTCCTTCAATCTGCGCCTGTGACCCGCTGGGCCTATTTTTTTAGTGATCTGCTTTTTCAAAACCATATAGGAACTCGCATGATCAAACATATCCATAGCATGTACAAGTACTTTTCTCATGCTGATGGCATCGACATATGGTCATTACGTGTCGATATATGACTTTTATTTCGACACGTAGTTACGATTTCAGCCTGCATCGGAAGCAATGGAAAATCATGTCTTCCTTGTATCCAGTTAGGTTTTCAAACTCTCCATGAAACTTAAAAGTAGAGGGATTGCTTTTCGTGTTCATTCATACGACCAAAAGGCCATAAAATATAAAACCCCGCCTCCATGTTCAGAAGCAGGGTTATTCTTTATCTATTCTCATTTTTGCTCCCCCCTCGGTAGACATAGAGATAACTAGCAGATTTCTAAGGAAAGTCAAGGTATTAAAATAACGTTCACCCCCAGTCTGCAGGCAAGGTGTTCGTGTTCTTCGGGGATAGCGATTGTTAAGGTTCAATCCACTTTCTTTGCTTCAAGCTTAATTTTATCAATTATAGGAAGATATGTATTTCCCCTTAGAGCGGGGATGCACTGTTAAGCCCTCCCCATTTCAAACTGCATTCATTGATCTGGCCCGATCACCCAACCTCTCGCCTTGTATTTGAAGTGTAGATATTACCTGTATGTAGTTTTTACCGACTTCAGAAAGCAGCCAAAAGGAAAAACATAGCCCGACAATCGCTTACCTTCTCCTTACCTAAAAATCCGTGCATTGATTCCGAAAATGGTATGGAAATGCCTAAAGTGGGGAGAGGGTGGGGAGA
>CAZRUU010000022.1:0-11578 GCA_964603235.1 uncultured Syntrophaceae bacterium
GAATAGAAAGGACATCGACCGGGATTCATTGTTCAACTATTGCTTAAGACGGTTGGATAGCTTGTTTTTATAAGATAACATTCTAACATCAATAAGAAAACAGATTGTGTTACGGATAGGTAGGTGGCGTCAATAACTGGCACTCTTGACATTCCCCTTTATCTTAACTGAATAGTGCGGGTTGAAAGCTACTACGCGAACCGATTTCTCTCGTTTATTGACTTCAAATACAAAGGTGCAGGTCGGAGTATCTTATCAGCTTATTGAATACGGATAGAAACACGCAAAGGCGGGGCAGCGCATTTTCGGTTCCTGTGAAATTCAGATGCCTTTCTGAACTCTTCAGTTGATGACATTTAAGAAATATGCAAGATTGCAAATGTTAATAGATGAAATAATATAGCCTAGTTTAAGGATATTGTTACCTCCATGCCTAATAAGACAGGAAAATCCCCATGCGGCATGAAGATCATCTCGTACGGTATAATTATCGCAACTGACCGTAATGAAAGATTCTTTCACGGACTGAAGGTGATTATCTTTTATGATTCTTTCTCCTTTCAGTTGGTTTTTAAAACCTTTAGCCTTCGTCTAGCTGTATATGCGTTTTTATATCTATCATCAGCGCTCGTATATCTTTGGTATCCGGAAGTTCATTCTCAATACGTTGAAGAATATCGCGATTTACGGCCAGCCTTAGAGCGGATTTGTAATTGAAATCGTAAAACCAGGAAGCGAGCATGGCTATAAAATCCGTAACGGTGCATAAGTGGCTGACGGAAATTGTCTTGTTTTTCAGAATTTCTTCTACCACGCCGGGAGTTAATCTACTACCGGTGTGAATGTGAGGCAGCATCTTGGTAAGATCGCGAAATCCGTCTTCAGCTACCGATTTTATAGCCAAGTCCATTATGTCAAGTTTATCGGCATCCCGTATCAACCGCAGAAGAAAACCCGCCTCACTTTGAAGATGCGCTGGGATATCTGAAGCCTTCTTGTTGTGGTATTCCACAGCACAGGCAATATGTTCCCAGTCAGCAACGCCAAAATACGATTGCATTCCTTCAATCTCAAGAACCCTTCGTCCTTCCTTGCCGTGGTCTACGGTGTCCATGTCGTGAAAAGATCCGTAACGATCATACTGGGGAAACCGTCCGATGTCATGCACCAGCCCGCATATTTTTGCCAGAATAATTTCTGCTTCCTTAAGCCTCAGTTTCTGGGCAATCACATACGCGTTTTCAGCAACGCGCTGGCTGTGCAGGTATTTTAGTTCCAGAGCGGGTGGCAGAAGACCGTTTGCGTCACGATACCTTCGCACATATCGGCTAAACCAATCTGTCAGAGAAAACAGTAAATCACCGGTCATAACAATTTTCACGCGCCCCGGGGTAAATCATCTTTTCTTCATCCATGCTGTGCCTTACGAGGCATACCTCTTCTGTCATCCGGATGTGTGAATCCTTACTCATTACGGAATCTTTTTTCCGGCATCAGGACCGCTTTTTACAGTATATACGTCGGTGATTTTTCCCACTACGGCCTATTTGGAACTAAGTTCTTCCCTTGGTTATAGTCACTCACAAACAGAAAAAAATATTAAGATCAAAATTACTCAGCTACTAACTCTATGTTGATGTATTGTCAAGAGATCTTGTGGTGAAGCTTTAAAGGAGAATACGTATTTTTCGCTCGAAACGATATTGAGTATTGGTAGGTGGAAACAATGTCTGCTCATGCCATATTTTCATGAACCACACTCATTCAGTTCAAATACAAAGCTTCACTGTGGCTGATCGGGCCAAATCATTGAATGCGGGATGAAACATGCTACTACCTGACAACTTGTTTTCCGCTTGTCCACGCGAATGGCTTGCTTCCTGAACTATTGTTTTTCCAATTCTGCCCACTGCCACAACATTACAATCAGTAATATGTGTTTCTTAAAATAAAAAAGGCAGAGCGAATTAACTCTGCCTTTTGTTTTAACGACAATCAATTTGATTCGTTTTTACCATAATAAATTCCATCGCTTTAAAATAATCACGCCGTACCTTTATATTCGAAACTTTTGCATATCGTTGAGTGCTAAGAACACACCCATGACCCATAAGTTCTTGAACAGTGGCCAGCATAGCATCTGCGTTCAACAATTGTGTTGCCATCGTATGCCTAAAACGATGACACGAAACTGACAATCCGGTTTTCTCTGCATAGTATTCTATTCGTTTTTGGATGCCGCGAATAGATAGGGGTTCCCCTTTGTGAAAACCTTTTTGAACTAAAAACACCTTTCGTGTTTTTGATGATGACCTTATATTCATGTATGCATGAAGGGATCCAATTGCATCATCGCTCATATAAACAATCCGATCCTTTCGGAATTTGCCTTTCAAAACAAGGATACTTTTTCTTTCAAAGTCTATTGCTGGAATCGTGAGGTTTGCTACTTCTCCAACCCTCAAACCGCAACGCAGCATCAGCATGAACATTGCAATATCCCTTTTGTCAGTGATGTGATCGAAGAGTATCTTAATTTCCTGTTCTTTGAGAAATTTTGGTAATGGCTTTGGTAAGATCTGTTTATAATCATGTTTCACAGGATTGGCAATATTAATTCTCTCTTCGAATGTCAGGTAGTCATAGAATCTTCGGATTCCATTTAGATAAGAATTGATAGTTTTAGGCTCTAATCTTCTGTTGTGAAGAAACCCAATATATTCAAAAATGATATCTGGAGTTACTTTATCTATCGGCACTACCAGCCATTCAAAGAAACTTTTTATATTGAAAACGTAATTCCGAATAGTGGTATCCGAATAATTTACATTTTTCATAAAACGTCTATATTTGATTGTAATTTCTGTAGGATCCATCGATATCACCCCTTTCAATAATTTGCATTGCCTGAAAGTAATCCTTTTCTAGTGCTGTATTAGTTAGTCGCGCATACCTTCGTGTCACCTCAATATTCGAATGTCCCATTAAAATTTGAAGCGATTCAAGTGGCATTCCAGCAGACAGCAATTCACTTGCAAATGTATGCCTCAAGCAATGAAGTGTATAATTTTTTCTCACAAGACTGGCTTTTCTTAGACATCTAACAAAGCTGGATCGAGCGGTTCCATAACTCATGCTTACCCCACAGCGTGAGTAGAATAAGTATTCTTTTTGGGAATTACGTACTTTGATCCATTTTCGAAGTGCTTTGTATGCATCATCGCTTATGTAAACGACTCTTCCATTTCCAGTTTTTGCACCTTCACGCACTATTACTGTACGTTCCTTGAAATTGATGTCTTGAAGCTTTAACGCAAGTAGTTCACCAATACGTATGCCAGATCTTAACAGCATCAGGATCATACACTTATCTCTTGGTGTGAACCTCTTCCGTAGTAATCTTTGCACGTCGTCTGGCTCAATGGCTCGTGGCAATGTACGCCAGCTATTTGATGAACTTTTGGAGTATGCAGAATCTCTTTTTTTGCCCCATCTTTTTGGAATATTCTTTTTCATGTTATCCTCCTTTTATGTAAAATATAGTGACAAGAGAAAACATGTAGTATGAATCAGAAAATTATTCAAAAAGATTACAAATCTTATGGGATGGATTGTAAGGATTGATAAGAAGTGATTGGTCTTCTCGTCTGGGGAACTCAGATTGGGATGCGTGGAGGACTATTTTGAGGTTTTCGTCAGGATTTATTTTGTATGGGCGATTGTGGCGATCTATACAACAGCTTTGCCACGGTAAAAAGCAAAGGCTGAATCGGAGAATCTCCCTTGGCGTTTGCCAGGAAACTCTGCTGATTTGAGTTGGTAATCTTCAGTTTATTCCATTTCATGGATCTATTGATTAGTAGATGGCGTCAACAACCGGCACTCTTGGCATTTTCCTTGATCTTACCTGAACAGTACCAATTGAAATCTGCTATACAAAAGCTATCCAGCCAAAAACACGACTTCAATAAATACTCAGTGATCTTCCAGTCCAGTTAAGGGTGTTTATAAGTAGGTGTTTTCTTCATTAAACTAAGTTCAGATAGTCATTTGCTATCTAAAGCAGTCTTATCAAGGCACAAATATGTATACAACAACTTACCATTAATCCAAACAAGAACATTGAATTAACAAGCCACCTTTTTTAGTACAGACTTATCTCCCGTCTGCTCAATAGATGATATCACGTTTACAGGTATTATTAAATTAGGCTGATTAGGGTCGCTTTCCCCTGTCCGGTTCCGTTTCTGCCCCTGAAGTATCTTCCTTGTCCTAAAGCTTCTCTCGCGCAAACCTTACAAGGACAAACAGTACAACGGCTATACCTGCCAGAGCGCCGACCAGCACCCAGGGCACCTCGCCCCGTGTGAGACCCTTCGTTACTGCATCGGCACCGAGAACCGACCCGAAGAGTGCTCCAGCGGTAACAGTCAAAGCGGATCCGGGGATTGCGGCGGCAACCGCGACGATATATATCACAATAAAAACAAGAGGGCCCAGTGAACCCAGGCTTACTATCCAGTTACGAAGATCTCCCAACTTTCCTCCCAGGCCAAAAACCTTCGCAAGAACAAGTGCGGGAAGTGTGCTCGCTGTTCAGTTAAAAGGTTATACGGGAACGGTACGCAGATATTCCCCGTAAGAAAGGTTGGAATACCTAGCCTGATTTGCTAAAATTTCTACCAGTCAAAAACTGAGCTAATCCAGCTTCGGAAGTTCATTCCCGGGTATCCGCTCGCCCTTCTCTCTACGATCATTATGTCTTTACAGGAGGTATCATAGGAAAAGAGATTAACAAAACAGTCGACAGTGCCGAGACATGCGGACCTCCCGTTTTTGACCTGAAAACCGAGCCTTTTACCATCGTCATCTTTGGCGGAGCGGGAGATTACACGAAACGGATGCTCATTCCGTCACTCTACCATCTTTCCCACGACGAAGCGCTCTCGGATGATTTTTCCATCATAGGGTTCGGCCTTCCCAAAATGTTCGATGAACAGGACCTTCGACGTTTTTTTAATAATGAAAGACTACCCCGTTTTGACCTCGTTCTAATCGGCATCGTGGATGACGGCCATACGGCTTCGTTCTTTCCCGGATCATCCTCTCTTCATGAGAAGGAACGGCTCGTGGTTTCTGCTGTCGCGAAACGAGCTCCTCGCGAGCGCATTAGCTTTACGCTGCCGGTTATCAACAATGCTCGTGCTGTGGTCTTTCTGGTAACAGGGGAAAACGAGGCTCCGGTTATCAAGAAAATTCTCAAAGAGAAAGATTCAGATCTTCCCGCGGCCCTTGTGAAAACTATCAGCGGAACTCTGATATTTGTACTTGATCGGCGTGCCACATCTCTCTTTCCACAAAAGGTATCTTTTTGAAACAGCGGTCAGGCGCTTACACATCGATCAAACTTTACCTTGAAATAAAACCACAGGTTGTATATTATAGTGGGCTTACCATTGCACCATGGAGGACATGAATGGGAAAATCCATAACCCGGAAAATAATAGATGCTCATTTAATATCGGGCAGTTATACTCCAGGGTCTGAGATAGGAATAAAAATCGATCAGACCTTGACTCAGGACGCCACGGGAACCATGGCATATCTCCAGTTTGAATCCATGAATATCCCCACAGTGAAGACCGATCTGTCGGTAAGTTACATAGACCACAACACCGTCCAAATAGGATTCGAAAACGCTGACGACCACATCTATCTTCAGGATATCGCGGGAAAATACGGAATCCATCTATCCAGAGCGGGAAACGGCATCTGCCACCAGGTTCACCTCGAAAGATTCGGAGTTCCGGGAAAAACGCTTCTCGGTTCTGACAGTCATACGCCGACGGCAGGGGGTCTCGGGATGCTCGCAATCGGGGCGGGCGGCCTGGATGTGGCCATCGCGATGGGTGGTGGGGCCTTTTATCTTACCTGTCCACGGGTAATCAGGATCAACCTCACCGGAAAACTTTCTCCCTGGGTGTCGGCAAAGGATATTATCCTGAAGGTTCTTGAAATATTCACCACACGGGGAAACGTGGGGTGCGTCTTTGAGTATGGAGGAGAGGGGCTATCCACGCTCACGGTACCGGAAAGGGCGACAATAGCCAATATGGGTGCGGAATGCGGCGTCACTACTTCCATCTTTCCAAGTGATGAAATGACCCGATCATTCCTGAAATCCCAGCAGAGAGAGACGGACTGGACGGAGTTGGAAGCGGACGCGGATGCTGAATACGACAGGGTAATCGATATAGATCTGTCAAAGATCATGCCTCTTGCCGCGACACCGCACAGCCCTGAAAACATAAGCACGGTAAAAGAGATACAGGGGATAAAGGTTGACCAAGTATGTCTCGGCAGTTGCACAAATTCATCATACAAAGATCTCTCAACGGTGGCAGAGATACTTAAGGGAAAAGTCGCTCATCCCGGCGTGAGTTTCGTCATAGCACCGGGCTCAAGACAGGTGCTGGAAAACCTCTCGAGGGATGGTTATCTCGCGGAGCTGTTGTCCGCGGGTGCAAGAATCGCCGAATGCGCGTGCGGTTTCTGCATAGGGAACAGCCAGAGTCCACCCTCGGCGGGAGTCTCTCTCAGGACATCCAACAGAAACTTTTCAGGCAGATCGGGAACCGCGGACGCCAGTGTCTATCTGGTCAGTCCGGAAACGGCAGCGGCCGCGGTTATAACGGGGGTTATCACTGACCCGCGTGATCTGGGGACAGAATATCCCCGAATCGGCGTTCCCGATCGCTTCATTATTAACGACAGGATGATAATATCCCCTGAAGATATCCCGGACCCATCATCCATTACCATACGCAGGGGACCCAATATCGGGGTGCCTCCTTCACATGTTCCCATGCCTGACGCTGTCTCAGGTGAAGTCACCATAAAGGTGGCTGACCGAATCACAACGGACCATATAATGCCCGCGGGTTTCAGAATGAAATACCGCTCCAATATACCGGAATACGCGAAATTTGTCTTCGAGGGGCTGGACAGCACATTTCATGAAAGAGCCCTGAGCATACAAGATAACGGAAGGCACAATATCATTGTCGCAGGAGTTTCCTACGGCCAGGGATCATCAAGAGAACACGCGGCAATCTGCCCCCAGTATCTGGGTGTAAAAGCGGTAATAGCTAAGTCTTTCGAAAGGATCCACGCGGCCAATCTGATCAATTTCGGCATCATTCCCCTTACATTTAAAGATAACGCCGCCTACGCCGGGATTAACCAGGGAGACAAACTCGAGATACCCGACATAAAAAAGATAATAGAATCCGATAAGACAATAGTGATAAAAAACATAACAAAGGGAACCAAATTCGAAGCATTGTGCAACCTGTCCGACAGGCAACGGAAGATTCTCCTCGCCGGCGGAGCGCTCGCGGCGGAGAAGTAACAGATGTCAGCCTGGCGTAAAATTGCAGATGGAGAAAAAATCGTGACGGAAAAGATAAAAGTAAAGACACCGGTCGTCGAGATGGACGGCGATGAAATGACAAGAATCATGTGGGAAATGATCAGGAACAAACTGATCCTTCCCTTTCTGGATATTGATATCAAATACTATGATCTTCACATAAAAAACCGCGATATTACCGGTGACCGGGTCACCGTTGACGCGGCGAATGCTATCATGAAATATGGTGTCGGCATAAAGTGCGCTACAATAACTCCAAACGCCGACCGGGTTGAGGAATATGATCTGCAAGAAATGTGGAAAAGTCCCAACGGCACGATAAGGTCGATGCTGGATGGAACGGTGTTCAGAAAACCAATCTTTGTGAAGAACATTAAACCATCCGTTTCCACGTGGAAAAAACCGATTATAATTGGAAGACACGCGTATGGCGATGTGTACGACAACGTTGAAATAGCCGTGCCGGGTCCGGGAACAACGTCTATCACATTCACCCCGTCCGGAGGCGGAAAAGCCGAAGAAAAAACGATACATGAGTTTAAGGGACCGGGGATTATCCAGGGTATACATAACACAGACGAGTCCATACTTAATTTTGCGAGAGCCTGTTTTTCCTTTGCCCTTGACCAGAAGACAGACCTCTGGTTCAGCGACAAAGACACCATATCAAAGACCTATGACGCCCGCTTCAGGGATATATTCCAGCGCGAATATGAAGAAAACTGGGCTGCAAAATTCAGGGACGCGGGTATAGAATATTTTTTCACCTTGATTGACGACGCGGTTGCCCGCGTAATACGCTCAGAGGGCGGGATGTTGTGGGCGCTGAAAAACTACGACGGCGATGTTATGTCGGATATGATCGCCACCGCCTACGGAAGTCTCGCAATGATGACCTCGGTGCTGGTTTCACCGAACGGATGCTTCGAGTATGAAGCGGCTCACGGAACGGTACAAAAACATTATTACAAACACCTGAATCATGAAGAGACCTCGACAAACTCCGTGGCCCTTATCTTTGCCTGGTCAGGCGGACTTCGTAAACGGGGTAAACTCGACGGAACGGATAAACTTGTGACATTCGCGGACAAACTGGAAGCTGCCGCTATAGAAACGGTAGAATCAGGTATCATGACAGGGGATCTCCTTCTTGTCGCGGAAAAAGCGGATCACAACAAAAAGGTCAGCACAACACAGTTCATAGATGCTATCGAAAAGAGACTGCATGAAAAATTACAGTGATAAACAGGATTTGAGCGACATGTCTCTTGAAGACATTGAAGATTTTATTTCTCATCTTGGAAAGGAGAAATACAGGGCGCGTCAGATCATGAAGTGGATGTACCGTTTTGGAGTCTCTTCCTTTGACGAAATGACCAACCTGTCTAAGGTTTTCAGGCAAGAGATCAAAGAGATAGCCCGCATAACATCCCTTTCCATAGAAGAGATCCAGAAATCAAAAGATGGTACGAAGAAAGTTCTCTTCCGACTGCGAGATAACAGCTTCATAGAAAGTGTATTGATCCGCGAAAAGAATCACTGGACCCAGTGCGTCTCCACACAGGCGGGATGCGCTATGGGGTGCAAATTCTGTCTTACCGGCAGATATGGCTTTAAAAGGAACCTTCTTCCCTCAGAGATTGTCGGGCAGATAACAGCCCTGCATTTTAACACGCCCGAGGGCGAAAATGTAAAGAGTATCGTAATGATGGGAATGGGAGAACCTCTTGCCAACTATGAAAACACGCTGAAAGCTATCAGGATCATAACTTCTGATGTCGGGCCAGGGGTCTCGAAGAGAAAAATAACTGTTTCCACATGTGGAATAACTCCCATGATACGCAGACTCGGCGAAGAGGTTTCCGTCAATCTCGCGGTGTCACTGAACGCCCCGGATGACGAAAGGCGAACGGCCTTGATGCCTGTAAACAAAAAATATCCCCTCAAAGAACTAATTGATGCCTGCAAAGAATATCCTATGCCAAGGAGAAGGATGATAACGTTTGAATACATCCTGATGGAGGGCATCAACGATTCGGAAAAAGACGCGAAGATGCTTACATCGCTCCTCAAGGGGGTACATTGCAAATTCAATCTCATACCATTCAACGAATTCCCGGAATCAGATTTCAAAAAACCATCAGATAAAACGATAAGGGCATTTCAGAATATTCTCATAAAGCATCACTACACTACCATGGTGCGCCCGAGCAAAGGGAACGACATACTAGCAGCGTGCGGGCAATTGAGCGGTCGGGCAGAGACGCAAAACTAAGTTTCAGCAAATTTCTTGCCCGATTCACACACTTGTGATATTTTTAACCTTTAGCAGAACAGAAAATGATAACCGCCGAGGTGAATTATGAAAAAGATATATGTCTGTCTCGTCTTTATAATCGCTGTCTGTCTATCATGGCAACCAGTCTCCGCGCAGACGGCGGCAACATGGATTGAAAAGGGCAACACGCTTGAAGAGAGGGGAATACATACAGAGGCGGTGAAAGCGTATACAAAGGCAATAGAACACGATCCCGGATGCGCTGACGCCTACCTGAAAAGGGGAACTGTTCTCTTCTCAGACAGAAAAAGCAACTGCACGGAATCACTCACTGATCTCACAGAGGCGATAAAACTTGCACCCGAAAATGCCGACGCTTACTACCAGCGGGGAATTGTCAACAATTACATGATCAATAATGAACAGGCACGGGCAGACATGAAAACCGCTGCCGCCCTGGGGCACAAAGGTGCCCAAGAATGGCTTGGTTTAAAAACGGAGACTGAACAGGCCGAGGGCACACCCTTAAGTGTGAAACCAGCCGTATATTTTGACCATGACAAATTCAATATAAAACCGTCTTCCCATAAACTCCTGAAAGAGTTAGGCAC
This sequence comes from uncultured Syntrophaceae bacterium, assembly GCA_964603235.1. Classification (GTDB taxonomy): domain Bacteria; phylum Desulfobacterota; class Syntrophia; order Syntrophales; family UBA2210; genus UBA2210. Next base: position 10,322 of record CAZRUU010000022.1, read on the forward strand.
AGCACTCCCCGAAGGATCTTCCCGAATCGCTATCATGTTATCGGGTCATGCGGACAGTACGGGCACGGAAAAATACAATGATACCCTTTCACTGAAAAGAGCAAACGCCGTGAAAGAGTACTTGGTGAAAAATTTCAACCTCTCTCCGGAAAAAATCTCAGTAAAGGCTTATGGTGAGGGCATGCCAATCGGATTGAATGACACCAAAGAGGGACGTGCGCTGAACCGCCGCGTGGATATTGACGTTTACGATTGATTAGTAACCAGGGTATTAGTTTGAGGGCTACAGACCGAAGGATAAGGAACAAATCCCGACTCGTCGTGACAGTCTATCCACCTGAGAATAATTAGCGTTCAGTTTTTCCAATCACGAACCATTCATCGTCCGAATCAGAGGCCGTGTCGACCAGGAGATGCATGATATGTAATTCGGGATACAGTTCTTTGAGGTCGTCAAGATCCACCGGCTCGAATCTGTCCTTGTTATTCAGATAGGCCTGTTCCGTCAGCGCGTTGGACTCGTAGTTTTCTCTGGTTCTCTTGGATATCTTATTCAGTGAATATTCCTGCGGGCACTGTGTCTGCTGTATAATAAATGTTTTACGATTCTTCGCGGCCACTCCTGCAGCCCTCTTCCTGAGTGAATGGGTGACAAACGTGGCATCAAGAATGACCCCCCTGCCCTGCGAGGAAACTCCATCGGCCATAGAAAACATTGTGTCATAAACGAGCGTTCTTTTATCCATATTGGACGCTATCTTTTCATCAAAGATATCCTCGCCTTTTAGAACTTCGCGGCGTATAACGTCTGTCCGCAACATCTCGTAGCCCTTTAAACGCGCTATAATTTCGGTGGTTTCGGTCTTGTTAGTTGCCGGAAGGCCACAGGCGATCAAAACAGCATCGCCCCCGATTTCATCTTCGACAAATTCCTTAAAGGGTATCTTCAATGGAATGGCTCCTTTATAAATGACTGACTTCAACTATATATCACTCAACCCGCCGGTTTCACAAAATCGAACTGTTCTGCTACATAATCGGGGATTTCGATATTACCCATAATCGCCGGCTGTTGATGGCAGTCAGATCCGCCTGTCACTATCAGTCCATTTTTGCGGGCAAATGCAAGGTATGATTCGATTGTCCTTCCACTGTGTCTCGAATGCCAGCATTCCACACCGTCTATATATTCCAGCATGGCCTCACGGATGATGGCATGCTGCTGGGCTACAGAAGGGGTGAGCGACACGAGAGAGG
>CAZRUU010000023.1:0-11571 GCA_964603235.1 uncultured Syntrophaceae bacterium
TCTGGTCCTGAAGAACACGGTTATGGACCTGAGGCATATTCAGATATCCGGATACGCATATATCTCCTTCTTCATATCGGCGTAACTGAATCATGGCGGGGGTCATCGGCGAGGACAGAATTCGTCACACGCCGAAAGATGAGAAAGTCAGACTTGTAGATATCATCTATTCATCAAAACCACCAACGGCTCCATTCATTACGGTTGATTTGTTGCTTCCTGAAAGCAATGGAATCAAGAGTGAAGAAAAAGTGGCGGGTTTCTTTATGTAATCATTAAAAATAGTCGCTGTTGTATATGCTCAGTAATTAGGTGACTCATTTGGGTTGGATAATATTATTTAATTTTTAAGTTAATATTTGAATAAACAAAATCGTATTTTGTTTTATTCTTTAAAATATTATCACGAATGATTATGCCCCTATTTGAGTAAAATTTATCAAGTGCATACTTGTTTAACTTCGAATCTGTAATGCTGCCTTCTATTTCATTTTCACTAATCACGGTAATGTTCGGCTCGACTTTTGCCTGCTTTATTAAAGCAGTTAAACCTTCATCCGAAATATCGGTATTAGGCCTAATCCCATTTTCAACAATAAATAAATCAAATTTAAAACCTGGCTTGTTGATAAGCATATAAACAAAAGGAGTGGCATGCGTTGCTTTAATATGCTTGGCAATAGCAGCGGCGACTTTAAGCTTCCGAAGGTTTTTGATAGTAGAAGTGAAATCTATTATTGCCTTAGAATTGTTTTCAAGTTCGGTTTTTCTCTTCTCCCAATAAGTTTCGGCACCTTTAATAACGTCCGTTTCGAAGCGCTTTTTGTAGACCTCATTAATGTCGGTCCCATACGATCTCCTTCCCATAACACTCGCTAATGCCAACGCCGATCCCGAACCTGCAAATGGATCAAATATTACATCTCCTTCATCTGAAGCAATGTATATAACCTTTTCAGCTAAGGGAAATGGAATTGGGCAGAAATGATTTTGTTTGCCATTTCCCCACCCTCTGAGCGGAGTCCTATAGTGCCAAACGTTGCTTGGTGCTTTCCCTTGCGGATTATACCTTTCTGGATAAGACAGCCACCACTTTTTTAAATCATTAATCTCTCTAACTTTGTCCACGTTAAACTTAAATTTGCTACCTTTTGTAAAAAACAAAATATATTCAAATTGATTTTTAAATTTTCCCTTCGAGTGCCATGGCAAATTCTTTTCCTTATCCCAAATGATTATATCCTTCAGCTTCCATGTCTTTTTATACTTTTCCTTTAATATTCTATGAATATCAAACGGGAGCGGAGTTACCTCTCCTCTTTTCTTTACCGTGTCTATAATAAGCCAAAAGGTGGCGTTATCTTCAGCAAGTTCATAGCAATGTTGGAAAACGTCAGCAACATCAATCAAATATCCGTCATAATCACTTTGGCCAAACCCAATTTGTCCTTTTATGCCATCATAATCCAATAAGTCATAGTATGGTGGAGATGAAATAATGAGATTTGGTCTGGGTATTTTTTCTTGCTGGAATATCTTTTCAAGATTGCGCGAATTGCCAATGTAGTATTTTATAGATCCATTCATATTCATATTATCCCCTCATAATATTGGGGATAGTATCTGTAGTAATCTACGTAACTTCTCAATTCAGAAGGTTCCATTTCAAAACCCAGCAAATCAACAATTTCATCTTTAGTCAACGAACTCATTTTTTCTTCAATCTTTTCAATGTTTTTGTCTAATTTCATTTTTTCGCAATAAGTCAGTAACGGTACATCTATATTTGTAATTTTGTTCTCGTCTAGTTCTAGAAAATTATCTTTTTCAGTCAAGACATTATTTGGCAAAACTTTCTCACTAAATATTCCTCCAATTGTGTACATTGGTGCTCCATCCTGATAGATGAATGAAAATAGCTTTCTAAATTTTACAGGGCAAAACTGTTCGTTATTTCTAAAAATATTGATGATTATATTTTGTATGATCCATGAATAATTTTCAGAAGTAATGCTATCCTCCTGTCTATATGGGTTTGATAGATATCCGTCATGTTCCTCTATAAAAGCTCGCCTAAATTTCTTGCTATCAAATAAAGTGTCTTGCATGCTTATGTTAACAGTAAGAACAAATAGGTCCTCTTCCTTGCCTTTTTTCGTAATAATTTTGATATCGTCGAAGACTGTAGAATTGGTAATAAAAAATTTTCGGTATTTATTATACCTAATCAGCCTTGAATCGTAATCAAGCCAAATAAATGATTTTTTGTCTAGGTCATGGGTTGAGAGAAACTCTGTTGTTAATTTTGGCTTAAATTTTATGAAGTCAAACGGCTTGTTAAATTCAAATCGATGAGGATACTCTTTATCATCTAGTGAGATCATATCCCGAATGTTTAAATATTTATGAAAGAGAATGAAGTCGTAGTAATAAATCGATCCAAGACCAATATACTGATATGCTGATATATTAATATCTAAAGAATGTCGCATCTTCTGGAGCAACTCTATAAATATCTTTCGTTCAATTTGTTTTTTGGGTCGGAATATATAATTTATATTTTCGAAGCTGGGCTTATTCTTCTCCATCCAATTCCTCACTTTCCCAAAAAAAATCAAACGTTTTTTCTCCGACCTCCCAATTAGTGGAAACCCTTAAAATCCTTTTCATAATATCAACTTGTCTTTTAGGTTTTTTATATAAAATTGATGATAGCCTTATTTGTGGTCGGCTCACAACTGCTGACTGAGGTGGTGTAAACGTCGATTGATATTCTGTTGAAGTGTCGTCAATAGGAGTTTCAACAATCCCCGTTTCGTCTTTACTATCCTTGTCAATAGATACGAATAGTTCTTCTTCTTTTTTATCAATCTCCTCTTTCTGTTTATTGTATTTATCAGATAGGAAATTAACAAAAGGCCTGGCAACCTTAATCATAACCTTTAGTAAATACTCATAAACTTCATTTTCCTTATTGAAACCAGTTTTAGCAGTATTAATAGGAAGTTTTGATGGATCATTAGTGTTTAAAAGAACTACGCCTCTAAACTGATTATAGATTGAATGAAACTGAGGAAGAAATGGATGCCCACCTTCTCTCCATCCTGTATCTTCTGAAGTATCATCAAAGATCACCAAACGTTCATTCATGAAAATATTCCAGCCTTGGTGTCCAAGCTCTTTTGGCAATCTTTTCCCTGCATCTTCTTGTATATCAAGCCAGCATAAAATTTTTATTTTTACACCCTTGTATTCTTCTTCGACCCTCACGGGTTTGAAATCATCAGATGCCTTGACTTTGATTTCAAAACCGTACTGTCTCTCACCATTTACAAAGAAATCGATTTTATCCCCTTGTATATAACGAGAGTAATATATCTTAATGGTTTTTTTTAACTTGCTTTCAAGTTCAGCCGAAAAGGATTCTTTTGCTTCATACCGTAAATTTTCTATTTTAATTTTGGTATAAGGGTTTTCCCCATTAGTTAGCCTGCTTGATGCTGTCTCTGTCAAAGGCAAGTCCCATATCTCATTACCATTTTTATCTTTCTTGTCTTCCCAATCCTTAACATCGATTTTAAGTTTACAGTAATCCTTTCCATCATCTGTCTCAAAAAGAATAAATTCGCCAAGCTTAAAGATTGACCGTTTGAGCCCTATACCGTACACTCCGATGGTAGGGGTGTGATTAAAAAAATCTTTAGCCCCAAATCTAAAAACCTCTTTTTTTAATTTTTTCTTATCAATCCCCCCACAGTTATCAAAAAGGCTCAATTCATTTTTATCGAAATTTAATTGGATTTCTCTTTTTTCGGTGATTTTATTTCGTGTATAAGAATCAACCGAATTATCTAACAAATCAAAAATGCATTCGCTTATAGAGAGATCTTGAGTCAGAATATCGATAAACAGTTTTTTTGTCGGATGAAAACTAACCAATTCGGTCATAATATATCCCTTCTTCCCTTGGTAACGGTTTGACCTTGCTTCGGATTATTTCAAACAATGTACGGCCCAGTCCATTTTTAAACGATCAATCTATTTTCTTATACCCCTTCTCTTTACTATAAATTGTGGTCAGGCTCTTATCTTATTAACCCTGCATTCAAAAAAACAAAGCCCTGTCTCTCACTACAAAAAACAGGGCTTTAGATAATTAGACCATAATCCTCTCGTGGTTGTGCTTTTCACAAACGCGCATGGTACGTCCAAGATCGGTAAAATACGCTAAACCACTAACTCCATTATGGTGTCTTGTCAAGGGATATTACGGTGAGACTTTCAAACGATAATTGTTGATTTTCTACTGAAACAATTTCGAGGACTCGTAGGTGGCGTCAACAACCAACTCTCTTGACATTTTCCTTGATCTTGCCTGAGCATTACCGGGTACAGTCTACAACTCTGTGGCCATCGTTCACTATCCCAACTACAATAAGTATAGGCATTATTATGAACCAATTGTCCATTCCCCATCTGCCGATAGACACGACGGCATTCCTAATTTTGAAGCAGCAAGCCATCCATTTCGGCACAGCAATATATCTTTTTTTGATTGGTTTTGTTGGTCAAACCCTCCGAATTGTGGAAAACCATCTAAAATCAAAACTTACCTGCCGCCTTGACACACAGCAAAAAAACATCAGGTGCGACGCTTTGTCAACCCCCGCATTCGGTCAGTCCACCTCCTGCTGTGCATACAGATGTCTTTGAAAACCGATGAACACCTCTCGGATATCGGTCACACTCCCCAGTTCTGCGACAGCATCATTGACGGCGTAGTATTTCAGATCAAGAAGATGGGGCAGTTTCTCCTCGTCGAGTTCACCGACACCCTCCCTGACATATTGGTCGAGGACGAAATCCAGAAACTGTTGCTGTTTCTCGGAATAGTCAACGAGGATCTGGGGGCGGTGGGTCTGGACCCGTTCTTCCCGGCTGATGGGAATATGGGCAAAAGCGATGTAGGCCAGCACATCGTACAGATCACTCTTCTCGGCATCAATCATGCGTCTGACCTCGGCAAGCTGGCCCTCGCCATAACCCCTTTCCGCAAGACCTTCAATGAGCCTTTTGCGGGTATCTGGACTGCTCCACAGCCTTCGCAGTTCGTCTTCATCTTTGAAAAGTTCGGGCAGGTCACCGAACAGTCGTTCAATAAACTGAGCTGCGGACATCGGCTTACCGTCGGGGCTCCAGAAGCTCGTGGCCATCATGTGCTGGATGGCGCGCTCCTTGCCATCGGCCAGTCTGATCTTGAGTTTTTGCCTTGGCGGCTCCGGTGGTTCCGGCGGCTCTGGTGGAAGAGGTGGTTCTGGTGGCTCTGGAGGAAGAGGCGGGTCCTTGATGGGAGGTTCTGGCTCTACCGGTTCACCGTCCCACTCGGGATCGTTAAAGTGTTCATACGCTTTCACGAAATCATGAACCGTAAAGTAGTCCTTCCCGTCGAAAAGCCGAGTCCCGCGCCCGATAATCTGTTTGAACTCGATCATTGAATTAATGGGGCGCATCAGGACTATGTTGCGGATGTTGCGGGCATCCACACCGGTTGACAGTTTCTGGGAGGTGGTGAGTATGGTGGGGATGGTCTTCTCATTGTCCTGGAAGGTGCGCAGGTGCTGCTCGCCGAGCTTCCCGTCATTCGCCGTGACGCGCACGCAGTAATTGGGCTCATTGCTGGTCTTCATTCGGTTTATCAGATTGCGTACCGCCAGTGCGTGGACCTGTGTGGCGCAGAAGACAAGGGTCTTCTGGCTCTGGTCGATCGTCTCCATGAAAACTTTCACGCGATATTTCTCCCGGGCTTCTATCTCAATAACCCGGTTGAAGTCGTCCTCGGTGTAGCGCCGACCCGCCTCTACCTCACCCTCAATCACATCATCGTCAGATGTATAAACATAATCGTCGAGTGTGGTGGCAATCTGCTTCACTTTAAAAGGCGTGAGGTAGCCGTCGTTGATACCTTCCTTCAGGGAATAGATATAGACGGGCTCACCGAAGTAGGCATAGGTGTCGGCGTTGGTCACCCGTTTAGGCGTGGCAGTGAGACCCAATTGTACAGCCGGGGAGAAGTACTCCATGATTCCGCGCCAGTTGCCCTCATCATTGGCACCCCCCCGATGGCATTCGTCGATAACGATGAAGTCGAAAAAGTCAGGAGGATAATCTCCGAAGTAGGGGCTTGAGTTGCCTTCTGTGTCGGTGCCGGTCATGAATGTCTGAAAGATCGTGAAGAAAATACTGCCGTTCTTCGGAACCCGACCCTTCTTGCGGATCTCATCGGGCGCAATCCGGACCAGTGCATCTTCGGCAAAAGCGGAAAAGGCATTGTAGGCCTGATCGGCCAGGATGTTTCGGTCGGCGAGAAACAGGACACGCGGGCGGCGTTTGCCATCCCGGGCAAGCGTCCAGCGGGTCTGGAACAGTTTCCAGGCGAGTTGGAAGGCAATGAAGGTCTTACCGGTGCCCGTGGCCATGGTGAGAAGAATGCGATCCTGACCCGCAGCAATAGCTTCCAAGGCCTTGTTGACGGCGTTGTGCTGGTAGTAACGAGCCTCCCATGTTCCGCCCCTGTCCTCAAAGGGGACATCGGAGAAGCGGTTGCGCCATTCGTTCTCTTCGGCAAAGGTCTCGTCCCAGAGCTCGTCAGGAGATGGGTAGTGAAGAACATAGTCCTCAGCCCCGGTCTCCATGTCGATGCGGTAAATGCCCACACCATTGGTGGAGTAAGTGAAACGGGTCTGTAGCTTCTCGGCATACTTTTTGGCCTGGCCCACGCCTTCGGTATCAGGCAGATCGAGTCGCTTGGCCTCTATGACGGCCAGTTTCTGACCACGATAAACCAGGACATAATCGGCAATGTCCTGCTTGGCTCGCTTACCTGCTCCCTGGAGACGGCCAAGGGTAATGACCTCACGGCGAACACGGCTACCTTCCACCACACCCCAACCGGCGTCTTTCAGTGCCGGATCGATAAGTTCTGCGCGGGTTTCAGCTTCGTTCACTCCAGCACCTCCCAATGGCCACCCTTGGCCGGGCCAACTCTCTTTATCTTCTTTTCTTTCTTGAGTTTATCAATCTGCTTTTCTACGGCGCGTGGCGTAATATCTATTGCAGATGCGATTTCGGCTGCACTGGTGGAAGGCTTTTCTCGCAAGAGTCGGATGATTTTCTCCGAACTTTTCTCCGAACTTTTCTCCGAACTTTTCCCCGACGTCACACCGCCATCATCATGCACCGGAACGATAATACGGAAGATGTCGTTTTCCAGCAGTTCCGGGTCTTTGCCACCGTAGGACTTGCCATATTTGTAGAGATTTCTTACACCGGAGCCGAGTTCGTCGGCCAGGCCGATCTCCTTGAAAACGCGGGCGATGACCGGGTTTTTCGGGTACGGCGAGAAGAGTTCCGGGTTGATGGGACCATGGCCGTGGGGTTTGTTGGCGTTTTCGGTAACGAGCCTTCCCTGCTCGATGATGAACTTGGCCGGGAAGGGATTGACGTATTCGCGGTGGATAAGCAGGTTTCCGACTACTTCCCGCAGGATGCGGCCGCGCAGGCTGATCCTCTGGTCACCTTCCAAGTAGAATGGATCGGGAAGGTGCTTTTCTCCAAAAGCGATGAGCCGATCGTAGCTGTCGAGGAGGTTGGTACGGATATCGTCGCGGTCGTCATAGCGGTCCACATTTACTCGGCGCAGAACGGCGTCAGTACGGTGGTGGGAGATAGCTGAGAGAATGGTCGTGTCCTTGCCAAGGAGCAGAATTGCCGCCAGGGTCAGGCCCTTTTTGTCTTGCTGCAAATCACGCTGGTAAAGCCGCGCGCTCTGCAAGAGCTCCATATCCCCCATTGTCGCCCAAGGGTGGTTCTCTTGGTGTCGGGCTGTCATACGGCGCACGCGTTCGATCAGCTTTATATCCAGGTCGGCCAGCTCCGCATAGGGATAGAGCGTGTTCTCGCTGTAGGTGCTCTGCTTGCGCACATAGAGGTCAGTGACAAGATTATTATTGTCTGTGATGTCATAGTCGCCGTCTTCGTTGCGATCATAGATGCAACCTTTGCATCGGTGTACCTGCGAACTCGGCGGTACATAGACATGGAGCAGCAGCTTACGCTTGTATTCAACCGGGGTTAGCGTCAGGTAACAGGGAGGATTGAGCTTTTGCGGATTGTTGACCATACTCGCAAAGTCGCGGCGCATTCCCTCGGCACAGTCCCGCTCCACGCCCTCCAGCATGCCATCGTCAGTCACGCCGAGAAGAATGTCCCCTCCGTCGCGGTTGAGAAAGGAGCAAACAGTCTCGTACAGATCACGGTTGAGCTCGCGGCGGGCGGTCTTGAACTCGACAGTACGCCCCTCGCCCAGCTTGAGAATCTGCCTGACTTTTTCCTTCATGCGCTTGCCTCCAGCAGTGCCCGATCCGGGGCATTTGTCAGCTCACCGGAAAAGGCTTTTTGCAGAATGGATTGCTTCAGTTCGGCGAGGGAGTCGAGCTTCTGTTGGTAGATGGATTTGAGGTGTTGGGTTTCTGACCACAGTACGTCAAGTCGTTCGACAATATTTTTCTGTTGCGTTTTAGATTTTGGGAAGTTTAATTCAATATCCTTGAGAGATGAATTTGATATAACTGGTTGGGCAGATTGTCTTGCATAAAGTCTTAGATTTTTGAAATTCAGCAAATAGGTCAGAAACGAATTGTCCAGAGGCTGTGCTTTCCTGATTACCTTGAAAGCGTTGTCAGTTAACCAAATAGTTGCGTTAATATGCCTGGCATTGCCACACAATGCTCCAACGCGACCAATAATCACATTATCACCCGTCAAGTTATACTCATTGTGGGTTCCAGCCACTCCATTACCACCAAATACTCGATATTCACCTGCAACCATTGACTTGCTTGTTAAACCATCACCACTTTTTAGTCGAAAACAATCTCCCAACTTCTTCTCCACCCACCCATCCCCCTTCTGGGTGAAGACGGTATTCAGGTGGCTTTCGAACAGCTCGCGGGCGTTGGCGAGGTTCTTCTCGGTATTGGCCACCGCCGCAGCGATCCCGGCAAACACCTCATCGAGAATGGCGACAATGCGCTTCTGTTCGGCGAGAGGGGGGAAAGCAAATTTGATTGCATACACATCATTTCGATTGAGACCGGGTTTGACTCCCTTGGCCAATCGAGTTAGGTTCAAACTCTCAAGGGCATGATACAGAAAGAGGAGGTCATACTTATTATCGTCAAAGACAACGAAGTAGGTAACATCTAGAGGCCAAAATACTTCCGCGGACAGGTTCACCTCACCGGCAGATCCTTTTCTGCCAACGATAATACTCGGCTTATCCCAGTAGTATTCATCAGTGCGACACTTAACGCCATTTGCTCCATAAGCTGGATACTTGCCATCTTCAGTACGCTTGTTCTTTGGCAAAGGTTTGCCATATTCTAGTTTAAAGATTTCTCCAAGGGGCTCTGTCCGCCACCCATCCCTCATAGTATCCCCCGGATCCCATCAAGGATTTTCGCGCTTTCAGCATCCAGTGCCGCCATCTCCTTGATGATTTCCTGCGGCTCACGAAGCGGGGCTTCTTCCGGTGTATTGGGGTTTTTGACGGAGAGGTCAAAGGTGTTCCGATCCACATTGGCAATGTCCTCGGCCCAGGACTTCTCGGAATCCTCGAACATGCCTTGCAGCTTCACGAACTCCTTGAGGTCATCATCGTTGAGGGAGTTGGTCTTACCCATATTGCGGCCGGGATCAAGCTGGTAGTACCAGGTTTTTCGGGTGGGCGCGCCCTTCTTGAAGAACAGCACCACGGTCTTTACACCGGCGCCGAGGAAGGTGCCGCCGGGACAATCGAGCACAGTGTGGAGGTTACAGCTTTCCAGCAGTTCCTGACGCAACGCTTTCGAGGCGTTGTCGGAGTTGGAAAGGAAGGTGTTCTTGATAACGACCGCACCACGCCCGCCAGCTTTGAGCAACTTGATAAAGTGCTGCAAAAAGAGAAAGGCCGTCTCCCCTGTCTTGATCGGAAAGTTCTGCTGCACCTCTTTGCGCTCTTTTCCGCCGAAGGGCGGATTGGCGAGGATGATATCGAAGCGATCCTTCTCCTGGACGTCCATGATGTTCTCGGACAGCGTGTTGGTGTGGAGGATATTAGGGGCGTCAATGCCGTGCAGGATCATGTTCATGATGGCGATGACGTAGGCCAGGCTCTTCTTCTCTTTGCCGTAGAAGGTTTTTGTCTGGAGGATTTCTAATTGGCTGGTGGTCAGCTTGCCCTTGCGCATATAGTCGTGGGACTCGCACAGGAAGCCAGCGGAACCGCATGCGCCATCATAGATTCGCTCGCCGATTGTGGGTTTGGTCACCTGAACCATGGCGCGGATAAGTGGGCGAGGGGTGTAATACTCGCCGCCGTTGCGCCCCGCGTTGCCCATGTTCTTGATCTTTGCTTCGTAGAGGTGAGACAGTTCGTACTTTTCCTTCTGCGAACGGAACCGCAGGGCGTCCATAAGCTCCAAGGCGTCACGCAGACTGTAGCCACTCTGGAACTTGCTTTTGATCTCTCCGAAGATCTCGCCGATCTTGTATTCGATGGTACCGGGGCTGGTGGCGCGTTGCTTGAATCCTCTGAGGTAGGGGAACAGCTCGCCATCGACAAATGAGATCAGGTCATCGCCGGTAAGGGCTGTGTCATGATCGAATGAACCATCGGCCTTCTTCGGCGCGGCCCAACTCGACCACTGAAAGCGTTCCTCCAGGAGAAAGTCATAGGCCTTGCCGACGAGTTCGGCCTCCATGGCCCGTTCCTGCTCCAGGTCATCCAGATATTTGAGGAACAACATCCAGGAGGATTGTTCCGTATAATCCAGCTCAGAAGAACAGCCTGCCTCCTTCCAGAGCACATCATCAATATTCTTGAAAGTTTGTTTGAACATTTCTTTCCTTATAATCGGCTTGAGTATGGCAGGGGATAAAGAAAACATAAGAAAACTAAGAATTGATTAACTCCCTTCAATAGCTTTGTCAAGGAGTTTGAAGGATATTGAATGTTTCAATCGATAATCACTGAATTTCTGTTGAAAGGTATCAGAGCTTTTGTAGGGGGTGTCAATAACCGGCACTCTTGACATTTCCCTTTATCTTACCTGAACAGTACGGGTCGAAAGCTACTATGCGAAACTATTTCCCTCATTTATTGACTACAATAAATAAGGGGTGATCTTTTAAAACAGTCGAGGGCGTTTATAAATAGTTGAAGCCAATAATTGTCCTTGAAAATACATTGAAAAAATCTTGGGGAAAAAGTTGAGTAATTTCTTCCGGAATGTAGTGGACATCTTGCCTGTTTCTATCGAACATAAATAGGTAAGATGTCCCTCAGATTACCCCGAATCCTCAGTCTCCGTCAAGCATACCACCTAAACGACCGAGGAGCGATCCTTCACCTTTACTGCTGCCGCCGCCTAAGGGTGCATGGGCAAGGATGCGGTCTGCCATAGACATATCATAGGCAATGATTTTCCACATCCTTTCGCCACCGGGCCTCGTCGAATGGAACAGGATTCTCCG
>CAZRUU010000024.1:0-11553 GCA_964603235.1 uncultured Syntrophaceae bacterium
ACAACACCATTATCATATTTCTCCCCTCACGTTTGGGAAACTGGTCAACAACACAGATTTCGCCAAGCCTGTTCTTGATATCTTCCATTATCTTCTTCCCCTTCTCCGCATAAACAATCTCCCTGCCCCTGAACATCATGGTTATTTTTACCTTGTTGTTCTGTTCAAGAAAACGTTGTATATGGCGGAGCTTCACCTGCAGATCGTGTTCTTCGGTCTTCGGTCTGATACGAATCTCCTTCAGCTGGACTGTGCTCTGACTCTTTTTTGCCCCGTGAGCCTTCTTGCTTTGCTGATACATGTGTTTTCCGTGATCCATGATACGGCAAACAGGAGGCGCGGAGTTCGGAGCCACCTCAACCAGATCAAGGCCAGCTTTTTCCGCCTCCACCAAAGCATCGGCAAGGGATAGTACTCCCAGCTGCTCCCCGTCAGCGCTGACTACTCTTACCTTGTCAACCCTGATATCGTTATTGATTCTTGAATGCTTAGCTATGTGTCACCTCCTAAAATTTAACAGAAAAATAATATCATAACAGATAGCTACTCATACCCGTCACATCTCTTCTTCAAGATGGAAACAAAATCATTGATACTCATGGAACCAAGATTCTTGCCATCCCGCTGCCTGGGCGATACTGCGCCGGATTCCGTTTCTCTGTCACCTATGACCAGCATATAGGGAATCTTCTGCATCTGCCCTTCTCTTATCTTATATCCGAGTTTCTCATTTCTGAAATCTTTTTCGCAGCGCACCCCCGCATCTACAAGCTGATTGTATACATCTTCGCCGTAAGGAATGTGCTTATCGGTCACCGTAAGAACACTGGCCTGCACGGGAGACAACCACACAGGAAAGGCCCCCGCGTAATGTTCAATCAGGATTCCCATGAACCGCTCTATTGCTCCCAGGATAACTCTGTGAAGCATAACAGGCCTGTGCTTTTCTCCATCCGATCCAATATATGTTAAATCAAACCTATCAGGAAGAGCAAAATCACACTGTATGGTAGCACACTGCCACTTTCTTCCGAGAGCGTCTCTCAGCTTGAAATCTATCTTGGGACCGTAAAAAGCGCCGTCTCCTTCATTGACATCATACGCTATGCTATTATCTTCAAGCGCCTGTTTCAGAGCATCAGTTGCCAGATCCCAGTCTTCATCAGAGCCTATCGAGTCATTAGGTTTTGTGCTCAGCTCCACCTCATATTCAAAACCGAACACACCCATGGAATAATCCACCAGATCTGCGATAGCCCTGATCTCCGCGTTCAGCTGATCCGGCGTGCACAGAATATGAGCATCATCCTGCGTGAACTGACGCGCCCGCATAAGACCATGCAGAACACCCGTCTTCTCATGCCTGAGAACTGTCCCCAGCTCAAAATACCTCAGGGGCAGGTCCCTGTAACTCCTTATCTTCGATTTGTATATCAGCATATGGGCGAGACAGTTCATCGGTTTTATGCCGTACAACTGTTCGTCAACCTCGGTGAAATACATATTTTCCCGATAGTGATCGAAATGCCCGGATTTCTTCCATAGATCACCTTTCAGGATCTGAGGGCCCATTACAATATCATAACCTCGTTTCAGATGCTCCCTTTTCTCCCAATCCTCTATGATCGTTCTTAAAAGAGCGCCCTTCGGGTGAAATATCACCAGTCCCGGGCCAGCCTCGTCATTTATCTGAAAGAGATCAAGCTCTCTCCCGAGCCTCCGGTGGTCCCTCTTTCTGGCTTCCTCTACTACCTTGAGATAGTTATCCAGTTCCTCCTGTGTGGCAAATCCAGTGCCATAGATGCGCTGAAGCATCTTGTTTTTTTCATCTCCGCGCCAGTATGCCCCCGCAACATTCAGGAGTTTAAAGGCTCTGACCATCCCTGTTGAAGGTATGTGCGGTCCCCGGCAGAGGTCGACAAACTCTCCCTGGCTGTACAGACTCACATTGATAACATCGTCGGGAAGATCATTCAGCAGTTCCACTTTGTACTGTTCGCCTTTGTCCTTGAAGAAAGAAATCGCCTCTTCCCTGGACAGCTCCCTGCGAATAAAGGGGTAATCAGCGGAAACAATCTCATGCATCTTTTTCTCTATCTTCTCAAGATCTTCAGGGGTAAAGGTGTCAGAATATTCAAAATCATAATAAAAGCCATTCTCTATCGAAGGTCCTATGGTTACCCTGACACCTTCGAATATCTCCTGCACTGCCTGAGCCATTATATGTGATATGCTGTGCCTCAACACGCCCAGACCATCCGCAGAGGATATATCAACAAGCTCTATTGACGCGTCTTCTTCCATGGGATAGCTCAGATCCACTATTTCGCCGTTAATTCTGGCCGCCAGGGTGGACGCGGAATCACCTTCACGCCGAGAAAAGATTACCTCCCTGACAGTCTTTCCAGACTGGCATATCTCGACAGAACCATCCGGAAACTTTACATTAATATTTTTCACAACAATATCCTGAGACGACAAAGCCACAATTCAACTATTCCATAAAAGACTGTTATGAAAACATGACCATTAACTGAATCATATCATCGTAAAAGTACGAAGGTCAGGAAAATACAGAAAGCATCATCCCCTGATCTTCTAAAAGAAAGGGCACGATAAATATCAATGCCCTTTGCGCATGCGTAAATGGTAGGCACGCAGGGATTTGAACCCTGGACCCCCACCGTGTCAAGGTGATGCTCTCCCCCTGAGCTACGTGCCTATAACCAAAAGGACTAAAATAGCTAACTCATCTAACAATAAAAAGGTCTTCTGTCAAGAAATATCATAAAAAGCCTATGAGTTGTTTATGAATTTTATGCCTCTGGAGATATAATCCAATCCGGAAACCACTGTGAAAAAAGCAGTGATCCAGAAGAACGTTTCGATTATCATATGATTAATATATCCGGGCAAACATTTGGACATGAGCACAAGAAAAACCGTCAATAATTGCAATACGGTTGTCGCTTTGCTCACATAGGTTGGACGTATCTCGAAAGAAACCGACATAAGAAAAAGCACGGACACACCAAACAGAATTACGCAATCCCGGCTTATGACAATCACCGCAAGCCAGCCGGGGATAATATTCAGAATTGACAGAGCGACAAAAGATGTTACTATCAATGCCTTGTCCGCCAGTGGATCCAGGTACGAACCCAGAACCGTCTGCTGTTTCAATATCCTCGCCAGAAATCCATCCAGACCATCCGTCACACCAGCAACAGCAAACACTACAAGAGCGTAAGAAAAGGAACCCTGCATAAGGAGTATGACAAAAACCGGGACCAGGATTATGCGAATTATGGTAAGCATGTTGGGGATATTCATAAACTACAATCCTGTTCCCCTACCATATCTCCCAAAAGCTCTTTTCAGCCGGGGATGTATCTCCCACAGAATCAGGACCATCGGGGAGACTGGAGAGGGTCTCATCAACAATTTCCTGGATGGCCGGCTCGTAAGACTGGCACGCCTTCAATTCAAGCCTCTTTCTGGTAAAATCATAGTGCCTGTCCATAACACTGTATCTGGAGCTCCAGAGAGTTGCCCCTGTTCTAACGTCCTTTAATTCCAGTGAAACAGAAACAGTTGTGGGTGCATAAACGCTGACGAAAGAGGTCTTCCACTCAAGCAGGGTGCAGTATATAACGGCATCCACACCCAACCTCTTCCCGATAATCTCGAGCGGAAGATTGTATTCGCAATCGGCTTCGATGCTCCCTCCACAGTCCGTAGTCAACTTCTCGTCTATCATATCGAGTGGTATCCTAGGATATCCTTTGAAATACAGTTTTTCAAGTATTTCCTCCCTCAGGAGCTGCGCCGCCTGTTTGTCATTCGTCTTGTTGTCAACTGGCAACATGGCAATGAGCCTTATACCCTTCTGATTATAATCCGGAACAATTTTATGGGGAATCCCGGAGGCGCATCCCATTATGACACCAGCAGTAACACACAACATAAAGATCTTCTTTAATTTATAAATCAAACTCTTACTCCTTCACCATGTTAAGCTTTATGATATCGGGGGTAACATCGGTCACATACAGCGAAAAATCCTTGAAATCCTTCAATGTCAGTTCGTTGGCAAGCCCGGTGGCATTCCCTTGTATATCAACATCCATTACTGCCACACCCGACCCCATCCTTCGCAGACACACGACATTCACCCCTCTTGTACCTGTTTCCAATGTTTCTCTAAACGTCTTGAAATCACCATATTTTTCTATTCCACTTACCATAAGCACGATAACCATCGTCATATACTCTTCCGCCTGCCACTCGTCTGTAAGAACACCCAACATTCCAAGAGCATTCTTTATGTCTCCCACCGACAGGGAGACCCTCACTCTCACCTTGTATAGGCCATCTTCCAGGCCCTCCTTCAGGATCCTGTAATCTTGTATATAGTCCTCAGATTTTGAATAAATATTGTCATCTATGATATCAGAATTCTCTATCGCGACATCCTCAGAGATGAGCATGAAAACTACCTGCTGAACAGCCTTTCTCATCGAATCGTCTATTGCATGGTCTCGCGCCGGTGCCCTGTCACCACCAAACACAACACATGTTCCCTCGGTTTCAATCCCGATGATATCGGAACTGGAAAACACAGATAATGGATAAAACACAAAGAAAAACAGGACTGCAAACAATATACAATAAAACGAGTTTCTCAAGATCCCCCCTTTTTTTACCAAGGCCGCGTACCTATTCGCCCGAATCCTCCTTCAATTTATCTATCTCTTCTCTTATAACCTTCTCGGCGATAGAGGGAAACATCTCTCTGGCAACTCTCTCCGCAACCTTTGAAACCGTCTCAATAATTTTATCATCCAGGATGTCACCCGATAAAACCTCATCAGGGCCTTCTTTAATCACATCCACCAAATCATATATCCTGTCGTCTTTCGTCAATTCCCTATCATCTTCATCCATAAAACAGCCTCCCAATCGTTGGGTTATCAAACTCCCTGCATAACCGCCAAAAATTCACCAGTTGCTTACGAGGCTATCATACCACCACTAACACTTCAAGGATTTCTCATCCCGACTTGTCGGGATGAGAAACTGAGGAGATTTTCAGGTAATTTGACAGAAGAAAATTTCGGGCGCAGCTTCTTTCATGGGTTTCAAGTTTCGAAAACCGTGACCGCTTAACCGGGTGAACACCAGACAGGAAAAGGCCGGAGACAAAAACCTCCGGCCTTTCAATTTGTTTTACACTGTACGGTTCCGAGGAAACATCCACAGAGACTGCAGGTGATAATATTATTCCTACGAAATCTTTCTGTTAATCCTCATCATCGTCATAATGCAATCCTTCAGCCCCCTCCGGAACTTCCGCCTCGATCGAACGGGTGATCCCCTTCGAAAGCAGGGCGGAAATAAGAAAGAGAATAACCATCGCGATAACAAGAATCAGGATTATCGTTATCATCCACGCACTCGCCTCTTTTTCTATCTTCTGCGAGGTTGCCAGTGCCATTTCATTAAACTTGTCCACATCCAGCCCCATCCCGATCCATCCAAATCCGGCAGGTTTTGGGTAATTTGCCGAGTAAAACGGTATCGGAGCATAGGCGACAAATTTGGTGTGACCGCCAAACTTATAGATTTTATTTCCCGAATGACCTGCGGTCGCATCCTTTGCAACCTCAGGCAGTGCTGGATCCATGAAACCCAGCAGGAAGAGATTAAGAACCCCTTCATCCTTCTTCGTCATAATATCCAGTGTCTCACTCGTAACAGGTGGAACGGGTGTTCCATCCGTATATAGACCAGCTATATTGTAATCATCCGGGTGTGATATGATGAGACCCCTGTCATCAACCATATATGCGTAATTCCCAGTCGATGAATCCGACTCTAATACGTAGCCAGACTGGGTTGGTATAATGTTATCTGTAAATCTTGCAAGGTGTCTTACATCAAGAGCAAGGGTTACAAGCCCCGCAAACCCCTGTTTATCATACAAGGGCGTCGCAAAACGAACAATACCCTCAAATCGCTTTCCCTTCTCAAAATCAGCCCTGTTCAGATACCAACCGGTAACATGGGACACATAGACATTGCCCTTGTTAAGATTTTTTGTCTTGGCAAAATAATCTTCTGACTTATAGATCGTATTTGCGGGATCATTGATACTTACCAGCTTGGACTCCGGCGCCACTTCCCCATCGACAATCTTGATAACCTCATTGCCCGCTTTGTCTACCAAGGCCATTTCCACGTACATCGGCTCTGAAGATTTAACTATTTTTCCATCCTTCTTCATCCAGAGAGCCTGCCTGTTTTTCAGCATAAATTCTTTGTACGTTTCTGCATCTGCTGGTAGAATTGTCGCCACCAGTGTATCTTTTTCGCATCCCTGCAGGAAAAAGGCAACATTCTCGGCTACAACAGTAGTACGCATCGCAATTTCTTCCTGCGCCTTCTGATCAAGAACAGCCGCCGCCCCCTTTTTCGATGTATCCCCCAATTGATAGATGCCGTTGGCTATCAAAAAAGATACCAATAATAAGGGGATGACGATAAGCAGGAAGAATATTCTCGCTACGGTAAAAAACTGCTTACCCTCTTTCGTTTCTGACATTTTCATCTCCCCCTGACTTCTGTTAATTTTGAAATTAGTTACTCAAATATCGACTAACCCAAAAGAAAACTTGCGTAAGGGTTTGCAAAGAGAAGAACAAGTGAAACGACGAGGGCATATATGGCAATCGACTCGGCCATAGCCATACCAACCAGCATTGTCATCATAATCTTTCCCTGGACGCCCGGATTTCTTCCGACCGCGTTACAGGCTCCATTCGCGGCATTACCAATACCCAATCCGGCTCCTATCGCCCCTATGCCAATTGCAAGTCCCGCCGATATCATGGCACCCACGGCAAAGATAACCTTACCATAGGATCCATCGTCCGGAAGGGCCTCCGCTGCAAACACAACCGGTGAAGATACCAATAGGGTCGCCGTTGCCAGCAGCAGAGCTGATACCCATTTTACTGATTTTCTTAACATTTTTTTCTCCTTTCCTGATTGATACTTTGTTTTATTCGTACTTGTTACAAAAATTTTTAAGCATGGCTCATCTTGAAACCGCTCGTGTTTTTTGCAACAGGCATGCCATTTATGTCTCCATGAGTAAAATTCTGTTTAACATACCGCTATCAATACACATATTATATATCCTCCATACAATACCTGGTAAAACCCCAACTTGCACAATTTAACATTCTATTCAATCAGCCCGATAAATTGAACGAAAGGTGAAATGGCAAAGATCATGGTCCACGGACCATAGAGATTCAGGTTCTTTTTTATACCTACCGACATATAAAGTCAATAAAAGCTCATAAGCTTATTAGCTATTGTCATGATTTCTATTGAAAATTAGCATCAAGATATGTAATATGAGGAAGTTAGTTGGTTTCGGAGTTAACAAATTAAAAGGGACGTTGATAATGCAGGAGATACTGACTGTTATGATCTATTTGGCTGTCTGGCTGATCTGCAGGAAAGTTGTGGAGATTCAGAGCGGATTTGTTACGCTTATTATCTCTCTTGGCGCAGCTGTGTCCGTCTATGTAATTTTCGCCGCCAAGCGATATGAAGATAGAAAGAATGATGACAGATAGCAATGAACAAAACGGGTGATGACAACGGTTATAGGTCTTTCTTGGCCAATATAAGGATCCCCATCTGGCTGACTATAGCATCTGTCATTACATTTATCCTTATTCTGGCTTTCACCGTCAACCATGCACGTGAAAGGGATATTGTAAGGCAGTTCAGCCAGCAACAGATAACTATTGCCAGGGGAACCGCTGCTGGAATAGAAGCCCTCATCTCCAGCGTCAAGAAGAGCATGATAATCCTTTCCAGACTGCCTTCATGCCCCCAATGCTTATGCGTCACGGATATCACGCCTGAAATCACCAAACAGAGCATAAAGATAATCTATGATGATCTGGATGGAGCGGTGGAGTTCATAGTAGTCAAAAATAAGGATGGCGTGGTTATAAATGAATACCCATCCTCCATCCCTGGAGGAATGACAGATGAAATTTTCAAACACAGTCCTTATTTTCAGCAAATAAAGAAAACGGGGAAAGCGTATATAGGTGACTTGCAGCTGGCACTGGAGGGAGAGGTAAAAAACAGAATCCAATTTATGGTCATCGCCGTTCCAAAATATGACACAGCGGGCAACTTCTCCGGAGCAGTATTAGCAGGCCTTTCCCTCTCCGCCATTATTGACCGTTATATCAAAGTCAAGAGTGAAACATCAGGCTGCGGCTGGATAATAGACAGCAGCGGAACTATACTCGTACATCCTGATAAGACCCATACCTGCATGGAACTGGAAACGCTGGGAAACGCAAAAACCATCGGCGGAGCACCCCTGAAAGATACACTGGCTGAGGGAAAGGAGGGGTACAGCGAGTGCGTGCTTCCCACGGAGGTGGGGGGGACAAAAAAAAGCATTATAGCTTACGCTCCGGTTAAAACAGGGTCGAAATCCTGGTTTGTCGTTATCACCACACCCTATAATAAAATAGTTTTATTGGCTCGAAAGGGTTTTATAAATATCATATTCTGGACCCTCGGGCTTATTATCGTGGTTATCATCGCAGGCATTTCGGTAGCCTACTCCAGCGCAAAGCAACTGCGTCTTAAAGAAGAGCTGAAACGCCTCAGGGAAAGAGAGGGATGGCAGGAAAAACTGCTTAGAGAATACAGGACAACCGAGGGAATTATCGCAGGCTCTCCGATCCCCACCTTTGTGTTGAACAGGGAACACCGTGTTATTTTATGGAACAGGGCCTGCTCGGAGTTGACGGGTTTGGACGCCGGGGACATAATAGGTACGGATCAACATTCGATTCCCTTTTATAAAAGCAAAAGGCCCGCTCTTGCCGATATAATCATCGATCACGATATTAATATCCTCGAAAAATATTACAGCACTAAAGGTATAAAGAAATCGGCAACCGTTGAGGGAGCCTATGAGGCTATGGATTACATCACAGATCTTGGAGAAAAGGACCGCTACATATATTTTCTGGCTGCTCCGATATACGACGGAAAAGGAGAGATCATCGCGGCAATCGAGACCATTCAGGATGTGACACAGCAAAAAGAAACCGATATGAGGCTGAAGGAATATGCCGAAACGCTACAGAACGAACTGAATAAAAACATTAAGCTTCGCAGAGAAATAGAAGACCTGTACAATTATCTCCAGTCTATCCTGGACAGCCTGCCGGAGAAAATATTTGATCTCGACAGTGAAGGAATCATCAACTATGTGAGCCGGGATGTAAAAAAAGATGGAAAGATGACATCTCAAAAGTTCGCAGGAAAACACTTCGCGGATTTTGTTGACCCGAAAAATAGGCAATTCGTCCTGGGCATATGGGAGAATACGAAAAAGGGAATATTCACACCCTACGAAATGACAGCAACCGCAAAAGATGGTTCAAAGAGGAACCTGCTGATAACTCCAAGGCCTGTAAAGAAAACCGGTCATTATATCCTCGTTCAGAGAGACATCACAGAATTAAAAATCCTGGAGGAAAAATTTTATGAGAGCCAGAAGCTCGCCGCCGTCGGGCAGTTGTCGGCCGGTATAGCCCACGAGGTCAGGAATCCGCTTTCCTCAATAAAAATGAGCCTCCAGATTCTGGAAAAACGTATGAAGCCGGAAGGAAACAACTCAAAAAGATTCAAGATCGCCGGGAGAGAAGTTGAACATCTTGAAAAACTCGTCAATGACTTACTTCTTTACGCAAAGCCTTCGGAACCCCAGAAAAGACCCTCAGATATAAAAAATATCCTTGACCATGTCCTTGCGATGACCGAGAAATCTGTGTCGGACAAACATGTCCGAATAGAAATGGATCTCGCGAAAGGCCTTCCCCCATTAAACGCAGATCCGGCGATGCTGGAGCATGCGTTTCTGAATATCTACCTCAACGCCATTGACGCCATGGAGGAGGGCGGAAGACTTTCAATATCCGCCAGGAAAACAGACAACCGGATACTTGTCGAGGTTAGAGACAACGGGTGCGGAATACATAGTGAAGACATGCCCCATATCTTCAACCCTTTCTTCACAAAGAAGAAATACGGCACAGGGCTTGGACTCACACAGATTAAGAAAATTATAGATCTGCACCAGGGCACTATAATAATCTCGAGCAAAAAGGGAAAGGGTACCAGTGTCACCATGACCTTTCCGATAAAAGCGCCTCAACAGAAGGGATAAAAACAACATGTCCAAAATTCTTGTAATTGACGACGACAGTTCTATCCGCGAAAGCCTGGAACTCTATCTTGCCGAAGAGGGGTATGAAGTGAACACCGCCCCTACTGGTACGGAGGGTTTGAACGAATTCGTACGAATACTTCCGGACGTGGTAATCCTTGACATAAGGCTTCCCGACATAGATGGATTCACCGTTCTTGAGGACCTGCTGGAAGATGATGAAAACGTCAAGGTAATCATGATCACCGCCCATCATGATATGGAGACAACGATCAAAGCGATGAAGGAAGGCGCCTTCGACTACATCCACAAACCCATTAATGTCGACGAACTGGACATAGCCATAAGAAAGGCGCTGAACGTCATAGGGATGGAAAAAAAGATAAACGGCCTTCTTATGGAACCCTCCCGCGATTTCAGGGTGGGAGACATAATCGGCAATGGAAATGAAATGAAGGAAGTATTCAAGACCATAGGCGTTGCCTCCCAGAACAAGACAACCATACTGATACAGGGCGAGAGCGGCACGGGAAAAGAACTGATTGCCAAGGTCATCCACTACAACACATCAAGAGATGAACCCTACATAGCGGTCAACTGTTCCGCCATTGTGGAAACCCTTCTGGAATCCGAGCTGTTCGGCCATGAGAAAGGTTCCTTCACCGGAGCGATAGCGAGAAAGCAGGGAAAGTTTGAACTTGCCCGTTATGGCACGGTATTTCTGGATGAGATAAGCGAAATGTCCATAAACCTCCAGGCCAAACTTCTCAGAGTGCTTCAGGAAATGGAATTTGAGAGGGTTGGGGGAAAAGATCGGGTCAAGGTAAACGCGAGGATTATAACCGCGACCAACAAGAAACTCCGAACAATGGTGAAGGAAGGAAAGTTCAGAGATGACCTTTTTTACCGCCTGAACATTGTGTCCATAAACATCCCCCCGCTTAGAAATAGGCGGGAAGACATAGCGCCACTCGTTAAGTACCTGCTCAACAAAATAAACATAGACCTCCACAAACGGATTGCGGGTGTTTCAGACGAGATGATGGACATTTTTTTCAAATACAGATGGCCGGGGAATATCAGAGAGCTGGAAAACCTGCTGGTCAGAGCTGCTGTTGTCTCGAAGGGACAGATTCTAGACAAGGAAGACTTTCCGGACCTCATGGGATACACAAACGGCGGGGAAACAGACGGGGATATCGTCCGGGATGAACCAGGAAAATCCATGTCCCTCGACGAAATAGAAAAGAGGCACATAAAAAAGGTTATCA
>CAZRUU010000025.1:0-11252 GCA_964603235.1 uncultured Syntrophaceae bacterium
TCGGCTGCCCTGAAGTCAACTCCATCATCAATGCCATAGGTAACAGTCTTTCTCTTCATCCTGGGCAATATATCTCTGACATTATTACAATCACCGCATAATATGACAGACCCGTAAAAGGGAACCGAGTTTGCGAATTGGAGGAAGGCATCCTTGATCTCCCCTATTCCCGGATAATAATCCAGATGCTCGCGATCTATATTTGTAATCACGGCGATGTATGGATTGAGCTGGAGGAAAGACCCGTCGCTCTCGTCGGCCTCGGCAACAATAATCTCGCCCTCTCCCAGCCGCGCGTTGCTTCCGATACTGTCAAGCCTGCCCCCTATCACCATTGTAGGATCAAGACCACCATGGGCAAGAACGGTTGAAATAATGGAGGTTGTCGTCGTCTTCCCATGACAGCCCGACACGGCAATCGAATATTTCATCTTCAACAGTTCGGCCAGCATCTCAGCCCTTGGGATAACCGGGATATTTCTGTTGTGAGCCTCCATTACCTCGGGATTATCGTCCCCTATCGCTGTTGATTTCACCACGACATCTACATCCATGAGGTTTGATGACCGGTGGCCCTTAAAAATCCCGACCCCGAGCGATTCCAGCCTCGACGTGATAAAGGAGCTCTCAATGTCGGACCCACTGATCGTATAACCGAGATTCAGGAGGACTTCAGCGATACCACTCATCCCGATACCGCCTATCCCGACAAAATGTATATGTTTTATCCGCCTGTACATATTATATTTTCCTTCTGACTACTGTTCTTTGCTCCCTGACCCAGTACGGTCATACATTCATCCACTATCTGTTCAGCCGCCTTGACATTTCCCAGTCTTTGCGATTCCTTCTCCATTCTATTTATAGTCCCGGAACTGTTGAGCAATCTCCTGATGGCCCCGGCAAGTCTTTTTCCATCCAGTTCGCTTTCGAGTATCATCTCGGCCGCGCCGGCGTCTGCCAGCATCCGGGCATTCAGTTCCTGGTGATTTCCGGCAGCGAACGGATAGGGGATAAGCACCGACGCCTTCCCACTCGCGGTTATTTCAGCAATGGAAGTCGCGCCTGCTCTGCATATCAAAAGATCCGCCGATTCATACGCCGAAGACATATCAGTAATAAAGGAATGCACCTCGGCGTCCACACCGCAATCACGATAGGCGGCAGATACCTCATCCATATCTTTATCACCCGTCTGGTGGGTAATCACCAACCTGTCTTTTATGTCCTCCAGATACCCGATGGATTCAACAGCCACTCTGTTTATAGTCCGGGCCCCCTGACTTCCTCCGAATATAAGGATTGAAAATTTATCCTCTTTCATCCGGGATTTTTTAATGCCTTTTACAAATCCCCTTCTCACAGGGTTTCCCGTAACAACAGTCCTGACATCCGCGAACCACCCTTCCCTGTCTGGAAACGAGAGAAATATTTTATCCACAAACCTGCCAAGCATTCTGTTTGTAAAACCGGGCAGGGCGTTCTGTTCCGCAATTGCCGTTTTTACACCCATAAAATGGGCTGCTATAACCGCCGGGCCCGAAGCGTAGCCCCCCACCCCCAAAACAATATCGGGGCGGAAACTGCGTATAATCGATACCGATTGCACGATGCTCCGTGGAATCTTCAAGAGACTGAAGGTCATCTTTGCAACTCCTCTGCCCATCACCCCTTCTACGTTTATGGTGCGAAGTGTAAAGCCCATATCACGAAGAACTCTGGCCTCCAAACCCTTCTCGGTTCCTACAAAGAGAACATCTTGCACATCCGGTCTCTCCAGAAATTCCCCGGCAATTGCCACGGCGGGGAATACATGCCCCCCGGTGCCTCCGCCTGCTATAATAACCTTGACGCTTTTCTTCTCCGTGCGCATCTACTAAGACCGGCTTTCCGTCTCCCCGCTGTTCTGTTCTTGACGGGAAGATATGTTCAGCAGTATGCCGACAGCCACCATGCACATCATCAGTGATGTGCCCCCGTAACTGAGGAATGGGAGCACCAGTCCCTTCGTGGGAACCAGTCCCATAACTGCCGCCATATTTATAAATGCCTCCAGCGCGATAACCGTGGTCAAGCCTGAGGCCAGAAGCATTCCGAACAGGTCCGCGCAGTTAAAGGAAATCGCGAAACCACGAAAAACAAGAATGCTGAACAACACAATAATGATTACAACCCCAATAAAACCAGTTTCTTCAGCAATTACCGAAAGGATAAAATCGGTATGCGGTTCGGGAAGATAAAACAGCTTTTGCATTCCGTTTCCAAGGCCCACGCCAAAGGCTCCACCGGAACCAAAGGAAATAAACGATTGTATTATCTGAAAGCCTGTATTGGTAGGATCTTCCCAAGGATTAAGAAACGACATAAGTCTCTGCATGCGGTAACTTTCATGAATAATCAGAGCTACCCCCACAGGGATTACAGTTGCCACGAGGCCGGCAAGATACGCAATCCTGCTCCCCGCCAGATAGAACATAAGCATAAACACCGCAACCATGATAGCAGCCGCGCCGAAATCCGGCTGACACAGGACAAGACCAACAATTGCCAGCATTATTGCCATCGGGACCACAAAAACGCGTGAAAATTCCTTTATGTGCCCTATTTTTTTCGTAAGATAATGGGCCAGAAATATAACCAGCATAATCTTTACCAGTTCGGACACCTGAAAAGATAGATGCCCAGCGCGAAGCCATCTGGTGGCACCGCCGGCTTTGAAACCAAACCCCGGAACAATAACCAGGGAAAGAAGCACTATGGATATAGCCAAGCCGGGATAAGCTGCTTTTTTCCAATACCGATAGGGCAATCTAGATGTTACTATCATGAGACCAAACCCAAGCAGGACAAACAATATCTGTTTCTTGATATAGTGGTATCCGTCGCCATATTTCTCCATGGCAATTATGGAACTCGAGCTGTAAATCATAACCGTCCCGATGACAACCAGGATTATTGTAACAATAAACAGCGCGATATCCGGTCTGCCTCTTGTCAATGAAGACTGTTCGCCCATGTTCCCTGATCCTTTTCACGACCCATTTCATTAACCATGTTCTTGAAAACAATCCCCCGCTCCTTATAGTCTTTGAATTCATCAAAACTTGAGCAGCCAGGCGACAGCAGCACAATGTCGCCAGATCTTGAATTGTCGCGAGCCATGTTGACGGCATCTTTCAAATTATCCACAATCTCAGTCCTTGCAATTTTACCAATGATGGAATTTATTTCTCCTCCGGCTTCACCGAAAACGATCAGCATCTTGACCTTTTTCCTTATAAGCTCCGCAAGTATTCCAAAATCCCCGCCCTTGTATCTGCCTCCCATAAGGAGCACAACCGGCCCGGGGAATGATTCGAGCGCCCTGTGAACAGCATCCACATTTGTTCCCTTGGAGTCATTATAATACTCTACTCCATCCACAGCTCCGGCAAATTCTAGTCTGTGTGGGATACCGGAAAAAGTCTCCAGCACATCAATAATCTCTCCGGACGGACATCCGCACATTTTCGATGCAAGCACGGCGGCCATCACATTCTCCAGATTGTGTGCGCCTTTCAATCTTATTGATCGGATGGGATATTTCTCATCCAATCCGGAAGAGAGGTATCTCAAGAAATCTCCATCAATAAACATCCCCTCTTTCAATCTTGAGGATGAGGTGAAACATGAGATATGTTCAGTTGACAGCCTTTTCGAAAGATCCGTCGACACAGGGTCATCAGCATTCAGAATAGCAAGATCCCCTTTCCCCTGGCATGCGAATATCCTTTCCTTTACAGAGCGGTATTCTTCAAAAGATCCATGATAATCAATGTGGTCGCTGCTTACATTCAGGAGAATAGCTATAAATGCATGAAAATTCCTGATCCACTGCAACTGAAAGCTACTCACTTCTATTACTGCGTAATCATCCTCCTGGCTGCCGTTTACATATGATATGAGCGGATTACCTATATTGCCGCCGACAAAGACCTTTTTGCCGCAATGTTCCAGTATTCTGCCCAGCAGACTGGTCGTGGTCGTTTTCCCATTTGTGCCGGTAATCGCAATAGCCGGTATTTTCAAATACCCGGAGGCAAGTTCCAGTTCGCTTAGAATCGGAATCTCCATCTTCAAACCCTCTGATAGCAAACAATTGAATGGTGGAACGCCCGGTGAAGGCACAATCATATCCGTTCGCAAAAGAACGTCTGTATCATACTGACCGATACCCAATTCCACATCCTCCAGCCCCGTAAAGACCTCGGCGGCAACTCCAAGCTCAGAGACAGATTTTTCATCGGCAATCATAACCCTGGCACCTTTATCAAGCAGAAATCCGGCCGTCGCCACACCTGTTCTGCCCAGACCGATTACCAGCACTCTCTTTCCGTTTAGATCCATGAAGATTCACCCAAGACTGTTCCCATTACCTCAACTTCAACGTACTTATGGCGACAAGCGCAAGGATAATGGAAATGATCCAGAAACGCACAATGACCTTGGGTTCCGCCCATCCCTTTAATTCAAAATGATGATGTATAGGCGCCATCCTGAACATACGTTCTCCGTTGGACATCTTGAACCAGCCTACCTGGAAAATGACTGAAATGGTTTCAACTACAAATATACCTCCTACTATCGCGAGGAGTATCTCCTGCTTTGTGAGAACGGCTATAGTACCCAGAGCGCCTCCCAGCGAGAGTGAGCCCACATCTCCCATGAACAATTGAGCGGGATAGGTATTGTACCAGAGGAACCCGGCTCCGGCCCCGACCATGGCGCCGCAAAAAACCGCAAGTTCTCCCACCCCCGCCACGTATGGAATCTGGAGATACCCGGACAACTTTATATGCCCAGCAAAATAGGCGAAAAGAATATAGGTCGCGAAGCACATCGTTGCCGGACCTATGGCAAGACCGTCAAGGCCATCCGTAAGATTTACCGCGTTTGCCGCTCCTACAATAACGAATGTGGAAAGGATTACATAACCCCAGCCAAGATCGGGGAGAATGGTCTTAAAAAATGGCACTGTTAGATTCGAGCTGAAATCCGGGTTCAGGTACAGAACAATACTCACAAAAAAGGCTATCATAATCTCCGCGGCAAGCCTGACTGTCCCCGGAACCCCCCTGCTGCTTCTACTTGACAATTTCCGGTAATCATCCCAGAAACCGATAAGGCCAAACCCCACCATTACCATGAGAATAATCCAGACATAGCCCACGGTGAGTTTTGCCCAGAGAAGGGTTGATATGACAACAGAAAAAATGATAAGGATACCACCCATCGTGGGTGTACCCTCTTTTGAAAGGTGAGAGTTGGGACCGTCACCGCGGATTGGTTGCTCCATGCTGAGAGACTGAAGTTTACTGATCATCCAGGGACCAAGGATAAAACAGATGACCAAAGCGGTTATCGTCGCGTATATCGTCCTGAAGGTTATATAGCGAAACACATTAAGCCACGAATATATATCGCTTAATGAATATAAGAAGTGATAGATCATTTATAATTTCTCCTGGTCAAACTCTCAAGGTGCCGTAACATATAGCCATCTCTTCAGATATTATCACTTAACTCAACTCCTCTATTATTGCATGGAAAAATTCCTCCATCTTCATGCCTCTCGATCCTTTTACCAGTATCCAGTCTCCTTCGCGCAGCAAGGAACGAAGAGTTTCCATTATTCTGTCCGGCGTTTCTGCAAAATATATATGGTTTTCCCTGAGCCCCCCCTCTATGGCTCCCCTTGCCACAGCTCCCGAAAAACTCCCCTTGAGGAATACACTTCCTACACCGGTATCCGCCATAGCCCTTCCAATATTTTCGTGCAGTTTTTCAGCCTCTTCCCCCAGTTCGAGCATATCTCCTAAAATAACAATGCTCTCATTGTTTCCCTTTAAATCCCTCAATGCCTTGAGGGCCTCCAGTACCGAAGAGGGGTTGGCGTTGTAGGTGTCATCAATAACGATACTGCCACTCTTCAGCCTGTGAACATCCATACGGCCCTGTATCTGCCTGAATGCAGACAACCCTTCGCAAATCAGATCGTATTCAATATCCATGGCCCGGCAAGCTGCCGCACAGGCCAGGGCATTGTATATATTATGTCTGCCTACGACGGCCATATCGAGACCCTTACCTGTTCCTCCCATCTCAAGTGTAAAACTGACTCCCCACTCACCCCTCATAAAGATGCGTTCAGCCCGGACAAACGCATTCTCATCGATACCAAAGCTGATGTTCCTTCCCATCCACCGATCTGCCAATATCCTTGAAAATTCATCGTCTCTGTTGATAATTGCCACACCGTTATCTCTCATATTGAAAAAGAGATCCCCCTTTTCCTCCATGACTATGTCCACGGATCCAAACCCTTCCAGATGGGCCGGTCCTATATTAGTGATAACGCCTATATCCGGCTCGGCAATGGCCGCGAGTCTTTCTATCTCCCCTCTCCGATTGCTTCCCATCTCAATGACCGCCATTTCATGTTCTGGGTTCAGTTCAAGCAGGCTGAGGGGAAGCCCTACAAGATTGTTATAATTCCCCTTGCTCTTTAAAACATTTTCGGAAAGTCCCGCCACCGTGGCTATCATCTCTTTCGTTGTCGTCTTACCGGAGCTTCCCGTTACCGCTACGACAGGGATTGTAAATTTGTTTCTCCATAAATTGGCTATATCCCCGAGCGCGTGCAGGGTGTCGTCAACGATAATTACGGCAGCATCACCGGAGACTCTTTCGGTTATTTCTTCCTCACCTCTTTGAACGAGCAGACCCGACGCGCCGTTTTTTATCGCCTCCGGAATAAAGACATGTCCGTCAAATCTCTCTCCTATAATGGGGATAAACAGGTTTCCTACCTCCACATCCCCTGAATTCGTGGATAATCCTTCAAACACACCTTCGAGCTTCCCCTTGATAAAGGTTCCTTTCGTTGCTTCTATTATCTCTCCCTTCTTCAGTACGGGGGATTTCATAACCTTCACCACACACATGTATCACGGCCTGCGGCCGGAAAGCGCCTCCCTTACAACTACCCTGTCATCAAAAGGAAGCTTCCTGGTTCCCATAATCTGGTAATCCTCATGTCCCTTCCCCGCTACCAATACGATATCCGATTCGCCGGCAAGAGATATCGCCATATTTATAGCAGCTCGCCGGTCAGAGATAACCATATAGCCCTTTTCACTGAAGCCATTGATCATATCCTCAGAAGAATATCTGCTTGAATCATCATCAATCCCCGCCTCTATCTCATTAAGAATTTTTGAGGGATTTTCCGTCCTCGGGTTATCCGAAGTAATTATGGCCAAGTCACTCAACATTGCCGCTATTTTCCCCATAACAGGTCTCTTCGTGCGATCTCTGTCTCCTCCACACCCAAAAACTGTTATGATCCTGCCCTCTTTAAAATCAGACAGATTTTCGAGCACCTTTTTCAGAGCATCTCCGGTATGAGCATAGTCGACAAATACCGCGGGCTCGCCAGGCTTACTCACCCTTTCCAGACGACCGGGAACGGTCTCCAGCGCCCCTATACCGGATCGGATATATTCCTCCGGTATCCCGAGCGAAATAGCCGTCGCCGTCGCCGCGAGGATGTTATAGAGGTTAAATCTTCCAACCATGGCGGAAGACACCCGGAATCCATCATCCGTGCCTTTTATATTCGCGTTTATTCCATCCATAGAAAGGGCAAAATCAGTGGATGACACACCACACAATCCTTCCAGGCCGAATGAAACCGATGGTGTTTTTATCTCTTCAAGAAGTTTTGAACCCCACGGATCATCTCTATTAATAACTGCCACCTGCCTATCCGGTACATCCGCAAAGAATCTCTTCTTAACCATAAAATATTGTTCCATGGTGTGATGATAATCGAGATGTTCCCGGGACAGATTTGTAAATATCCCGATATTATACTCGCACCCATAGATCCTCTTCAGGTCGATCGCGTGAGACGAAACCTCCATCACAACATGAGTCACTCCCGCGTCGACCATTTCCCTCAACATTTTGTGAAGGTCGAGCGATTCGGGTGTTGTGTGCGAAGCCGGAAACAGATTACCGCCATATCTGTAATTTACCGTTCCCGTAACTCCTGTAGCAAAACCGGCAGCTTCTAAGATAGACTCCAGAAGATAGGCTACCGTCGTCTTTCCATTCGTTCCGGTAATACCAATCAGACAGAGTTCGCTGGAAGGGTTGTCATAAAAATTCTTTCCCAGCTTTGCCAGCGCCAGTCGGCTGTCTTTTACCCTTATGAACGCGACGCCCGGATCAGCGGGAAAGTTTCTTTCATCATGTACGATATAGTTCGCCCCGTTTTTTACCGCCGCGTGGATGAAATCATGTCCGTTGACCTCTGCCCCGGAAATCGCGACAAAGAGAGATCCTCCTTTACATTTCCTGGAATCGTAGCAAATATCGGAAGCATCTCCAGAGATGTCTCCCGACACTTCCAGTATATCTACTTCGGTCAGCAGGCGTGAAAGTTTCATGCCGTGCGCCCCTCTTCTCAAACACCTCTGTCAAACAGGATATAACAGGGCTGATTTTCCTCTATCCGTACACCCGAGACCGGATTCTGGCTCACAGCCCACCCGCTACCGGCAATTTTTACGTCTATCCCTCTGTTTTGGGAGATCTTCAGCACCTCTCTTATTGACATGCCTTCAAAATCAGGGATAACCGATTCATCGACTTTCGTATCATGATAGATCATTTCCGCAGTCGTCGACGCCTGGACTATTCTCACTTCTTCGTTGTTTTCGTAAGCGGCAACCTTCTTCAGTTCCATACTCTTACTAGAACATCTCAGTATCTGTTCCGAGACCTTTTTAAAAACCGGCGCTGCGGCAGCTCCACCCCACCTGCGGATCTCCGGTTCATTAAGCACAACCAGGATTACCATCTGGGGATCTTCGGCAGGGAAAAACCCGATGAAAGAGGCCTCAACTTTTTTGGCGGAGTAGCATCCCAGATCAAAATCGAACTTCTGAGATGTGCCAGTCTTGCCCGCAACAGAGAGATTGACTATACGGGCATTTGCCCCGGTCCCCCCTTCTCCTTCAACTACACCGGTAAGGATTGATGTGATTCTACGCGCAGTTTCTGGAGATATGACCCGCCTCACCTCGACAGGTTTAAATTCCTTCACCACCTTGCCCTTTTTATCAACCATACAGCGGACAACATGCGGTTTCATCAGGACACCCTCGTTTGCTATGGCGGACATTGCTGTAACTAATTGCATAGCCGTAACTGAAATTCCCTGGCCAAATGCTATCGTCGCGAAATCCACATCACGCCAGTCCTTTGAATCTCTCAGGATACCTCTTGATTCACCCGGGAGATCAACCCCGGTTTTTGAACCAAATCCAAACTTTTTAATATAACGGTAAAGGTTCTCCCTTCCAAGTCTCTCCGCGATCTTAATCGAACCTATATTGCTGGAATGTTTAATAATTTCCGATAAGTTCAGCTTCTGGAATTTTTCGTTCTGGGCATCATGGATAACCCTGTTTCCAACCCTGTAAGAGCCGTTTTCACAGTCAAACAGATCGGTTTCGGTAACAAAACCCTCTTCCAGAGCGGCGGCGGCCACAAAGGGCTTGAAGACTGAACCGGGATCGAAGCAATCGGTAACCGCCCTGTTTTTTCTGACATTTGCGGGATACATGGAAAAGGCGTTGGGGTTGAATCTTGGTCCATTGGCCAGCGCCAGAACCTCCCCCGTATTGGGATCCATAACGATAACGGTTCCCCCTTTTGCGCCAGTGTCTTCGATTGCCTTGATCAGCTGCGATTCAACAATATATTGAATTTTGCTGTCAATAGTCAGGAAAAGACTGCAACTGGCATCATCCGCTACATGAGCTGAATCATCATGAAGATAGATCTTGTATCCCCTGGCATCTCTGCCCCACACCACCTTTTTTGGAACAGCCTTCAGATATTCATCATATTTCGATTCCAAGCCATCCAGGCCGGCGGAATCCAGCCCAGCAAATCCGAGAAGGTGGCAGGCCATTTCCCTGTGAGGATAAAATCTCTTGGGTTCCTTTACCAGATGAACGCCTTTCAGCTTCAAGGCACGTATCCGCTCCGCCCTGACCGGAGAAATTTGCCTGGAAACCCAGCGAAAGCTCCTTGAACTCGAAACCGCCTCCACAACCTTTTGTCTCTTGACACCCAATATGGACGAAAGTTTCGATGAAACCTTCCTGCGATCCTCAATACTCGAAGGATCCACGTAAACGGAATCCGCCATTATGGTAGCCGCGAGCTTCTGCCCGTTTCTATCAAATATGAACCTTCTTTCCGGATAAAGGGTCAAACTCTTTTTGTGCTGCCTGTCGGCAAGTTTCCCCAGTGTCTCTCCGGAGACAACCTGCAGTTGAAAAGCTCTCGACACCAGCGCTACGTACAGCACAAGAAAAAGCACCAATATCGACACCATCCTGAATCTAAGCCATCTTCCCGATTTTATAGTCATTTTAAGAAAATTACCTGATCCCTTTCCGGATAGTGCATCATGAGTTTGGTCCTGGCGATGGATTCTATCCTGTGAGGAGATTTCAGTGTCGCGATCTCAACTTTCAATTTTCTGTTTTCCTCTAAAAGACCGTCTCTGCGGTGCATTTCTTCAGCTATCCGGTAATCGATCTTTGTAATACTTATTCGAAACCACACATAGATAAGCGTGATAGCCATAAACATAAGTGCTATAACTATAAGGCGAAAAAGTTTCGTCCCCCCCTTTTTCTTACCAGCCGCTAACATTCTCAGATCCTTATGGCCGTTCTCAACCTCGCGCTTCTTGCCCTCGGGTTGGAAGCTATTTCGGCGTCTTCAGGCATAACAGCCCTCCTGACCGGCACTTTCAGCTTGCTTTTTCTGTTACAACAGCAGACCGGAAAATCCGGGGGACAGATACACCCCTTTTCCCAGGAACGAAACAGATTCTTCACGATTCTGTCTTCAAGTGAGTGAAAAGATATTACGGAAAACCTGCCCCCCTGTTCCAGCATATCGATTCCGTTTTCTATCGCGTTATGAAGATTTTCCAGCTCATTATTGACGGCAATTCGGAGGGCCTGAAAGGTCTTTGTGGCGGGATGTATCCTCTTTTTCTTCAGGTGGCCGGGCAGAACACCGGCAATAATCGCGGCAAGTTCCCCCGTCGTTCTTATGGGAGACAGCTTCCGCCTTTCCGAAATTGCTCTTACAATCCTTCCGGGCATCATCTCTTCACCATA
>CAZRUU010000026.1:0-2225 GCA_964603235.1 uncultured Syntrophaceae bacterium
GGGATATGTAGATAAAGAAGCATGTCGTGATTTGTCTTTCCCTGCGGGAGAGACGTATCCATACCTTCAGTGAATTGCATGGCCCGGGAAAATTCCCGTTTCGTCACTTCTGTTATAAGTTTTCCTATCAATTCAACTAACCCCCTTTTTACTCACTCCGCTCGATTATCAGGATTCTCATATTATTTCAATAGTGTTGAAATAATAATCTCATGGTGTTATAGAAATAGAAAATCAGGAACAGAAAGGCACAGTGCGGAAAAATGAAAACTTGGAAATTATGGGAAAATGAAAAGATCAATGAAGCGGAAACAAGGCTTCTGAGAAGGCAGGCCGATGAGATCCCTATTCCCCTTGATGAAGAGGGAAAGAAAGATATAGAAATCCTTGTTGACACATTTACTGGAAGGGATGATGCTGCGGGGCTTGCCGCCCCGCAGATAGGAATAAGTAAAAGGGTCGTGGTGTTCAAAAACGGGAACTTCAGCGACAAAACACCATTAAAAAAGGGTGGCGGCCATTACGATGTCCTTGTAAACCCGAGGATCACACAGATAAGAGGAGACAAGGAAAAAATGCAGGAGGCCTGCCTGTCATGTCCTGATATAAGTGCCGATGTTGTCAGGGCGACTTCAATAAAGGTCAAGGCATACGATGAGAAGGGGAATAAGATAAACAAACGCTACACGGGATTTCTTGCCCGTGTGGTTCAGCATGAGCTTGATCATCTTGATGGAAAGCTCATCGTCGACCGGGGCACAACGATCTACTTTCCCAAAGAAAAGTCCCAATTTTTCGACAAGATTTTCAAGGGTGAATAAATCCAAAGTATTCCATCTGTAAACCATCATATTTTAAAGAGAGATTCATGCCACTAACCAAAGATCATTTGAACAGATATGCCGATACCCTTTTGTGGGGTTTGTTAAAGGCCAGGACGGGACGATTCAAAAGGGGCGACATTGTCTTGATTCGATACGAATTGCCCGCTTTGAGCCTTGCCGAGATTCTTTACGATAAATTGCTCGACATGGGGATGAATCCCATTCCCCGCGCCGGTCTTACCGTAAACATGGAACGCTGTTTCTTTGACAGAGCGAACAGGCGGCAACTCGTTTTTCACCCTCCAGGGGAAAAAGAGTTATATGAATCGCTCAATGGAAGCATATTTATTTGTGCTCCTGAATCCCTTACCCACTTGAAAGACGCGGATCCCAAAAAGATAGCAAAGGCACTGATCGCGAGAAAAGAGTTCCGCGAGATACTTGACAGAAGAGAGGAAACCGGCGAATTCGGCTGGACGCTGTGCACATTTCCAACACAGGAGCTTGCAACAAATGCAAAGCTCACCCTTGCACAATATACCGATCAGATAATAAAGGCATGTTTCCTGGACAGCGACAACCCGGCTTCCAGATGGGAAGCAGTTTACAGGGAAGCTGGCGCAATAAAGAAATGGTTGAACATGATGGAAGTTTCGTATTACCACATACAATCTGAAAACGTCGACCTTCGTATAAGACCGGGAGAAAAAAGAAAGTGGATAGGTGTTTCGGGTCATAATATACCAAGTTTCGAACTTTTCCTCTCTCCCGACTGGAGAGGGACAGAGGGTTATTACTTCGCAAATCAGCCCTCTTTCAGAAGCGGCAATTACGTGGAGAACATAAAACTTGCCTTCGAAAAGGGCCGCGCCGTCAGAATCGAGGCCACCTCCGGCGAAGACTTTACAGCAAAACAACTGTCCATGGACAAAGGGGCATGCAGAGTTGGAGAATTTTCCCTTACCGACAGGAGTTTTTCCAGAATCGACAGATTCATGGCGGATACTCTCTTTGACGAAAATTA
Organism: uncultured Syntrophaceae bacterium; assembly: GCA_964603235.1. Lineage (GTDB taxonomy): Bacteria > Desulfobacterota > Syntrophia > Syntrophales > UBA2210 > UBA2210. The sequence continues at coordinate 1,849 of CAZRUU010000026.1, forward strand.
CGGGGGACAATGGGGTAATTGTCATATAGCTCTTGGATCGTCTTTCTCCGAAACATACACTGGAAATCCCGCCGAACTGACGAAGGACATGAAAAAAAGCCTTGGACTTAATGACTCAGCACTCCATTGGGACATGGTAAACACCGAGAAGAAAACAGTAAAAGCACATCTGCTGGATGGAAAAACAGTTACAATCTATGAAGATGGCAACTTTTGTTGTTAGACTGTATGAAAAGGAAAGCAGATGCTAAAGACGATCTTCGAAAACTTTCCCATACCAACGTTTGTTATAGGCAGGGATCATAAAATAATATATTGGAACAGGGCGCTGGAAAAGCTGAGCGGAATTATGGCCAGAGAGGTGGTTGGTTCTGAAA
>CAZRUU010000026.1:2325-11187 GCA_964603235.1 uncultured Syntrophaceae bacterium
AGGGCGCTGGAAAAGCTGAGCGGAATTATGGCCAGAGAGGTGGTTGGTTCTGAAATCACTGGAAGGCATTCTACCATGAATACAGACCTGTCGTAGCCGATCGGTATCGTCACCCACTCTCTCTCCTCCTTATGGACATTGACGATTTTAAAGATTTCAACGACACATATGGACACCTTGAAGGGGACGAAGTTCTTGTCAGGATCGGAGAGGTAATCCAAAAATGCCTGAGAAAGACGGACTCTGCATACCGATACGGAGGAGAGGAGTTTACCGTTACCTTGCCTGAAACAACCGGAGACGCGGCAACTATTCTCGCAGAGAGAATAAGGGCGGAATTCGAGAATGAGGATTTTTACCCATTTGGCGGCGGGAAATCAGAGCACAAGACAGTAAGCATTGGAGTAACCCAGTATATATTTCAAGAGGAACTGAGGATGTTTCTAAAACGGGCGGATTCCAACATGTATCACGCCAAAGGGCAGGGGAAAAACCGGGTATACTATCGGAACAAATAGGACAACTCGAAAAAGCAAATATGCTGCCGGATGGGACTTAAATGCTTAACGGATGGGTCTCCATGCATTATCTCTCTATCCTTCGTACCGGTTCAGTGAAGATATTATGTCGATTATTTTGAATATCCCGGCCATCGCGAGGGTACTTGTTGTCTTCATTCTCGTTCTCATTGCCATCAGAAGGAATGTCTCGCTGGGGAATGCATTTCTCCTGGGGGCTATCCTCATAGGTGTGCTCTTCGGATTAACGCCGGGCGCAATGCTTTTCTCAGCTTCCGGATCGATTATGATGCCCAAAACCCTTTCCCTTGCCGCTGTAGTTACGCTCATCCTTGTCCTCAGCAGCAGTATGGAGCTGGGGGGCCATATGGAGCGGCTCCTCGAAAATTTCCGCGGTCTTGTGACAAACCCCAGGCTGAATCTCGCTATGTTTCCTGCCCTGATCGGTCTTCTCCCCATGCCCGGAGGCGCGGTATTTTCCGCGCCCATGGTGAAAGAGCTGGGGAACAGAAGCAGGCTCAGGCCGGATCAGCTCAGTTTCATCAACTACTGGTACCGTCATATCTGGGAATACTGGTGGCCTCTCTATCCGGGAATACTCCTTTCTGTGACACTGGCAGATATAAATCTCTGGACAATGATGATGATTATGTGGCCATTTACCATTGTGGCCGTTTCTCTCGGTTCTCTTTCCGTAAAAGGAATTGATCTCAAACATGCGGCAGTTAAAAGAGATAAGAGCATTTCCGCGGGACCATTTTTTAAAGAACTTACTCCTATACTCATGGTGATATTTGTAGGACTCGGTGCGGGAATGCTCCTCTCGCATATCTTTCCCGGTTTTCACACCGCGAAGGAAATGGGGCTGATTATCTCGCTTATCCTGTCTATTGCTTATGTCTGGTTCCGGAACGGGATGAATGGTGACATAATCCGGAAGGTTGTCATAGACCCCCATCTTTTGAAAATGTTCTACATGATTATAGCCATACTGGTCTTTAAGGGAATGCTTGAGGACAGTCATGCCGTAGCGGCCATCAGCAGGGAGTTTGCGGAATTTTCCGTTCCCCTAGTCCTTATTGCCGTCGCGCTTCCCTTTATAGTAGGAGGAATTACGGGGATAACAATAGCTTTTGTGGGAAGCACTTTCCCCATTATCGTCCCTCTTGTTCATTCAATGGGCGAAGGCTCCTTTATGCTGGCCTATGTTATCCTCGCCCTTGTGAGTGGTTTCCTAGGGGTTCTTCTTTCGCCCCTCCACCTCTGCCTCCTGCTTTCAAACCAGTATTTCGAAGCTACCTTCCGACGCGTATACAGGCACCTTATCCTGCCTTGCATATTTCTCTTTGCAACAGCTTTTATGTACTTTTTCTTCGTACGCTGGATGATTGCCAGATTTGGATGATCCAGAGGAAAACTGCCATTTCTGGAGGGGCACTAAATAACTATTTCTTTCCCAACTTTGATGTCGCGGTATCTGTCACCAAATGTCTCTCTAAACCGGGCTAAGCTCCAGTCGGAGCTGTCGTGGGCGGACAGCGAAACAATTTGCGGATCTTCCTGTTTTATAACTTCTATGGAATCCATAACATCCTGTTCGCTTATGCCGCGCCAGGGAGGGTTGTCAGATCCGACGATACGCTGTAAATTCAGAGGTCCTAACATTATCCTCCCGCCATTAACCGGAAAATGCAGTCCCCCGATAATTCCGTAGATCGGTTCGTCGAACAGAGATTTGGCTCTTTCAATAATTCTCTCAACAGTCTGATGCCCGCATCCGACGATCAGCACGATTCCCTTTCCCTCGACATTGACAGCCAGGCTGTGCTCCAGGGTATATCCCATGAGAAAGAGAAACCGGGGTATCGGTCCTATGCTAGCTATGCCCTTTTTTATGATCTTCGGCTCACTGACGACTTCCACGCGGGGTTTCGGGTTCCACTTCGAAGGCGTGACATTATCCGGGGCATATACGGGCATTTCGGGTACAGGCATCGGCCCTTGGGAAAGGCTGAACTGCTTTTTCTTTTGTTCTTTCATGCCGCCGAGATGATCCACATGCAGGTGACTGATAAACATCATGTCAATATCTTCGATCTTTACACCCAGTTTCTCCATATTCAGAATAAGGGGTGAAGGATGCTCCTTTTTTGCATTATACCCCACGTCCAGCAATATGGTGGTATCGTCAGCTTTTATCAGATATGAAACTCCGGGTTCCGTTTTCAGATCGTCGCCGGTCGAATAGAAGTCTATGAGCGGGAGTATCGAAAGATTTTTTACAGTACCGATGGAGGGGAGTTTTCCATAGACCATCTTTCCCCGTTCTTTCTCCGCTCGCTCTCTTCCCCCTTTGAGCTGTGCTAATTTCAAGACAAGAAATAAGAAAATAACCGCTACCAGACCTGCAAGTATATAAATAATTATCATGGCTCTCCTCCTCCAAAAATTGTACCCATACTCTATAAATCATACAGGGTTTCATCCACACAGGGCGCCGACTGTTTGCTCTTTTTCCTGCCCATGCCCTCCAGAGAAAACAGGTTCTCACTGTCAAGCAGATCGCCCATCTCTTCTTCTATCTTTTCAGGGTCTTCGCCCCGTTCTATCCTGTTTAGCGCCTCTTCCATCTCCGGTTTAAGGTCTAACCCGGCCGCTTCAGAAAGTTTCTTCATCATGGCCGCGGCCTGTTTGGGGTCATCCTCGTCTATCTTTCCCACTTCTCTGCCCAGTATTTCCATTGCCCTTTCCATCTTCGATTCATCTATCGGAGGCAGGTTATCCTTTGTCTCGCCTCTCTCCGGAGAGATCACTGAAAAAACCGACATCCGGCGCTGCAGTTTCCCTGTCTTGCAGTGGGGGCAGCAGGGTACCTTTTCGGTATTGACCGATTTTGAAAAGAAATTGTAGATGGTGTTACACTCGGGGCAATAGAATTCGTATATGGGCATATAAAACCATCCTTATTTATTATGGATTTCAGTTTATAACAACAGAGATTATAAAATCAAGTCCCATGCTCGTTCCAACCGGATATTTATCTTTGCCGTTCTTCCTCGAATAAATCTTCAAGCGCCTCCATAAAGATCTTTTCATTTCCCAGGCTAATCACGGACGCGGCGGCAAATCTGTGGCAGCCATCCGCGGTTCCTCCCGCTCTTCGGGCCGCGGCGGGGATCAGCTTCATAAAATCAGGAAGGGCTCTCTCTTCTATGCCATTTCTAAGGGAGGCTGATACTCTTGCAGACACCTTGGAAAGTGGTACCTGCATTTCGCCGATACCTGGCATGACCGGCGGAAGATTTTGAAATCCTATCAGATATTTCTCGGGATCAGTCATACCTTTTTCAATGAGTAGTTCCAGAAAAAGCCCTATGGATTTTACACCCATCGGGTCAAACCGGTCTTCAACGTCTATCCATTCAAAATGGGAACTTCCCTGCAATCCATGATTTTTGATCCTTTCTATCTCTTTGTCGAAGAGAGAATCCTTCATTTCCAGCAGACGCGGAATTATGGAAGCAACCTCCCCAGTGTCTTTTTCCAGAAGAAGATTAACACCTCGCTGCGCGCCTCCCGAATAAAAACCCGTGGAGCCCAGAAGGTCAAGCATGTTCGCAATATCATCAGGTGTCCTGCCGCCTAAGCCCGGAATCACATATCCATCTTTCGACCGCCGGATCACACCCCCATCCAAGGTATCTTCCAGCAGGATACTGTTGATTCCCGCAAGCTTGCCATTCACGAACTGCCTGTCGCCAAAGGCCCCTATGACTCCAAAGACCGCCAGTCTCGCGTTGCTGAGCATAGAGTTACGGTTTGACAGGCCGAGCAGTGCGCGGGCGAAGAGGGCGCCGACCGATGCCCCCGAGCTTTCGGTATCGCCGCTTATACCGAAGAGTTCCGGATTGATATGAACAACATTTTCGGGGGTATCACCACCGGGAAGATGATGGTCCAGGATCACTGTCAACAAGCTCCTCTTTGCATAGCGGCCTATCAGTTCCGAACTCTGTCCACCCAGATCCGCATACACAAGACATTCTCCCGATTCTCCGTATATCCTTTCGAGCATGAATTCATGGATCTTCTCTACTGCAAGGAGCTTATGTCGTATGGAAAGCATATCAAACGCCATGGACAGCGCGGCGGCAGCGCAGAGACCGTCGGCATCGTTGTGATGGATCACCGTCAGGCTGCATTGCTTTTGCTCAAGGGTATCACTCAGTATAACGGCACCGCGTGTGTGCTCGTTTAAGAACTGTTTGTATCGTTTCATAGACCTCAAATCCTATAACGGAAGTAGACACCGTGTTTGCCTGTCAAACATGAGTATATGCTCCGGCGGCATATAAATATAGATCTTCTGGCCGGGCATGACATCCATATCCTTTGTAACCAAGATGTTGAAAATCATGCCGTTATGTTTTGCCCTGAGGATCGTTTCGGGGCCTGTAGGCAGCACAGTATCGATTTTTACAGCGATAGCGTTAGTTTCTTGCTCCGGGACGACCGATATATTCTCAGGCCGTATGGCGGCTATAACATCCAAACCGGATTTCAACCCTCGATATGCGGTAGTCAATGTAAAAAGATCGTTTTTTACAGTAATCTTTTCCGGATTGTCGATGTCTCCCGCGACAACAGTTCCCTCTATAAGATTTATCGCCGGACTGCCGATAAAATCAGCCACAAAGAGATTGGCGGGCCTGTTATATATTGTTTTTGGTGGCGCCAATTGTTCGATAATCCCCTTGTTTATGACGGCTATCCTGTTGGCCATGGTCTGACCTTCCACCTGATCGTGTGTCACATATACCGTTGTTGCGCCGGTCTGAGAATGGATATTTTTGATTTCCGCTCTCATTTCCAGTCTGAGCTTGGCATCCAGATTCGAGAGGGGTTCATCCATCAGGAAGATGTCGGGTTTGCTCACCAGCATCCTTGCCAGTGCAACCCGTTGCTGCTGCCCCCCGCTCATTTCCTGCGGATATCTTTTCGCCATCTCCTCAAGTTTCATGTAGTTCAGGACCTCTTCGACCTTCTCATGAACAATATCTGATTTCATGTGTTTTACATTCAGTCCGAAGGCAATATTCTGAAAGACCGTCATGTGCGGCCAGAGCGCGTAGCTCTGAAACACGAGGCCCACTTCTCTCTCCCTCGCCGGAACCATTATGCCCTTTGTACTCGAGAACACAGGTTTGCCTCTCAGGAAGATTTCTCCCTCCGTGGGGATTTCAAGTCCCACTATCATTCGCAGGATAGTTGTTTTACCGCATCCTGACGGTCCGAGAAGGATGAGGAAGTCCTTTTCTTCAATAGTAAAAGAAACATCGTCGACGGCAACAACCTTTCCGAATACCTTTGTCAGATTTCGTACCTCAATAATAGGAGATGACATAGCGCTTTCTTTCGTAGTTGTTTTTATAGATCAGAGTACAAATGCCGGGTGGATTCAGACAGCAGGCCGAATCCACCAACTCCTCGAACAGCTATATACAATATCAGACAACATCCTTCTTTCCCAGTCTGTTTGCAACCAGGGTACCTCCGACAACAATGACGATAATCAGCACGCTTATGGCGCTGGAAAACTGTGTATATCCCTGTTCCTGGTAGCGAAAGGTCATAGTGGTAAGCGTTCTTGTCGATGGTGTCACGAGGAGTATGATCAGTGAAAGCTCCCGCATAACGGTTATAAAGACAAGTATGAGCCCGGAAAGCGCCCCCTGTATGGAGAGGGGAAAAATGATACGACGAAATCGTGTGGCCCACCGCGCACCCAGTGTCTCTCCGGCTTCCTCCAGTTCGCCCCCTATCTGGAGCATGGAGGTTATGCCGGCTCTTCCCGTAAACGGGAGATTTTTGGCGACGCACACGAGCGCGACCAGAAAAAAGGTGCCGTACAGCGCGGGGAATGGGCCGATTCTGTGCGAGAAGAGGGCCAGGTAAAGGGCTCCGAAGGCAATCCCGGGGACCAGATAGGGCAGGAAAGACATCTGCTCCACTATCTTGGAGAGTTTTGTGTTTCTTCCCTTGACCACGGCATAACCGATGAAGATTCCGAAAAAACCGGCAACAACAGAGGCGCACAGGGCCAGTTTAATACTGTTCCAGGCGGCTCCGATTATAGCGGTATTTCGCAGTATTCCCGCTTCGCCCTCCGCGAAGGCAGTGCCTGCCTTGCCGACCCAGAAGAGCAGCGTAAGATGCTTTATCGAATAGTCATCCGGATAGAGGGTTAATGTCTGCCAGACGATCAGTACAAGTGGCAGCAATACGGAAACGGCGAGCAAACCTCCAACCAGGCAAATCAGAGGATATCGTGCTCTCCCCAGCGATACCCTGGAAACCTTGAATCCCTTTCCCGCGATAGTCACAAAACTCTTGCTCTTGCCTATCAGGCGCTGGTTGAAATATATGACAGTCGATGAGATGGCTATGAGCACAAACGCGAGTATATATGCCGTTGACGGTACCCTGTTGATTATGTTGGAATATATCTGAGTGGACACGGTATAGTACCGCACAGGTGTCCCCAGAAAATAGGGTGTGCCGAACGTGCCCAGTACCCTGGAAAATGTCAGGATAAAACTGGACAACAGGGCGGGCAGTATCAGCGGAAAGGTAATACGTCGCAGTATGTGTGTCCGGGATGCCCCCAGAATTTCCCCGGATTCTTCAAGACGCGAATCGATACTCGCCAGCGCCGCCGCAACCAGCAGAAAGGTAAAAGGGAAATAATGTATGGACAGGGTGGATACTATCGGGAAAAATCCATACGATACCCAGTCGGGCGGACTTATGCCGAATATGTACTGAAATATCCCTATAGCTCCTCCGATGCGTTCATTCTTGAAGAGGTTTAACCACGCCAGCGCGTGTATGTAGGAGGGGATGACATATGGAATTACCGCCAGGGTAGCCACCGATTTTCGAAAGGGCAAGTCTGTTCGCGTCACAAGCCAGGCCAGGAGAGATCCAATAAGCATGGCAAAGAAAGAAACTCCTAGCGATGTGGAGATGGAATTCAGGAGAGGTATGGACAGCACATTCCTGGTAATTGCGCTTGTAAATACCCTCTTCCAGTGGAACAGGGTAAAATCGCCGGGGACAGCCTCTCGCGAGAGTCGCGTGTCGGCAAACTGCCAGACGAAAGAATCTTCAATCATCTTCGCAAAAGGGATGATAACGATAAAAAAAAGAACAGCAAGAAGGATTATGGATATAATAATGTGAGGTTGTCGAATATAGTTTTTGAATGAAGCGAATCCGGCGACACTTTTTTTCCTGTCCATAGAAACAGCTCAATCCACGGCTCAGACCGTATTCCGGGCCGGGCGGAGACACGGGTTTGCATCCCCGCCCGAATGAATTACTTCAGGTGTGATATCCAGAATTCGAGTACTTTCTGGCCGTTATCCCACACGAACTCCGGATTTGACTTCCAGAGATTGAGCTCCGACAGATTTTTTGAACCCTTGGGCGGAGGGACATCCGTTCTGACGGAGAAGTTGCCGAGGACAAAATAGGGGGAATATCCCTGGCCACCCTCGGTGTCCCCCATCATCCAGTGGATCATGAGTCTAGCCGCATTAGGGTGCTTGGCATGGTTGACTATCCCTACAAGAACATCAGTAGTTACACCCATTACCGGCTTAACATTGTACATAATATCAAATTTCAGGTTAGGATTTTTCTTTTTATCTCTCAAGCGAGAAAATGCCGTGAGCCCAATCGGAGGATTTTCCTGACTCGAAAGTCCCACCGCCTTGGCGACGCTGTTGGTGGACCCCAGAATGATCAGGTCGTTGTTGAGAACCCTGAGGATCCATTCATATCCCGCATTTGTAACACCGGGGCTCAACTTGATTGGCTCTCCGAACACGCGTTGATATTCCGCAGCCATTTCATCGGAGTGCAATACAATGGTTGTCAGGACTTCAACGAACTCGGACATCTTTTGGGGGTCGGGGAAGATAACACGACCCTCCCAATCTTTTTTGGTGAGATCCCACAGCGAATCAATTGGAGGGTTTTTCACTTTCTCGGTATTATAGATAAAGGCGTCCACGCTGGCATGGTGGACGAGGAGCGGAGTTTTATATTTCGCGGGTATCAGACCCTCAAGATCTTCCGGGATATACCCTGAAACATATTTTCTGCTGTACAACTCGTGGATAACCGTAGAAGGATCTTTCAGGAAGATAACGTCCGCGATATAGTTTTCAGCAGTTTGCTCCGCCAGAATCTTGGTAACAATCTCCGGCGAGTCAATGTCGAACCCGTTCACCTTGATGCCTGGGTACTTCTTTTCAAAAGTCTTTCCGAATTTGAACAC
>CAZRUU010000027.1:0-11141 GCA_964603235.1 uncultured Syntrophaceae bacterium
CAATGTTTACCACCAGAGTATCGGAGAGATATATGATTCCGATGCCGCCCGCCGTTACCGGGCAGGTACAGCGGCCTGCAAATCCTGTTCAATACGCCCCGTCTGCGGAGGATGTCTTGCTGTTATGTACGGTCAGGGTCTTGACATCTTTGAAGCCCGCGATCCTCACTGTTTCTATAACCATTTTTAATTTCAGGATTCTATTAAAAGAAAAAATCTCCCCAGTCTGGGGTGCCAGGCCAGCACTCCAGACGAGAAGATTATTTGACGGGCAACGAACAAATATCTTCAGTGCAAATGTTAGAAAATTGCATTAGATGTTGCGAGCTTTCGCAATCATAATATCTGCAAAAATTTTACCATTTTCAAGGTCAGCGTCATCAGGATGACCGGCGGCGCTTTGGGCTTCCATTGCCCATGCCTTGTGTTCAGGTTTTTGTAAAAGGGTTTCAATCAGATCCGGGTTAACATTACCCCTGCAGCCAAAAGTCCCGAGGATTGTTTGTTTAACCCCCAGGCTCAAGGCGTGGTACATGGCTGTAATGGCTAACTGACCACCCCGAAGAGATCCGTGGGTGGCAAAGAAAGCAAGTCTTTTACCTTCCGGAATAGTTTTTATAAATTTCTCCATCTTTCCAGGAACACTGTGCGTATGGACCGGAAAGCCTATAAATATTACGTCATAGCCTTTAGGGTCTGCTTCACTTATCGGTACAATTTCTTTCTCCGTTGCGTTTATTCCCCCATAGATCGCTTTGGCCAGTTTCTCGGTATTGTTACTTTCAGAATAGTATGTAACCAGAACTTTCATCAGATCCTCCTTGGCTCAAAAATTTCTCTTGGTTACGTATAGGATTTTCAGTGCGATTGCAAGCTACTTGAGGCTGAATCGCTGCTTTCGATGAGAACAGAAAACAATGAAAAGTAGACTATTTCTCTGATTTTCCTTGACCAAAGAAAGTCTCGATTATAGAGAAGAGTTCATCTTATATAAGCACAGAAGGAAAGAGCATCATGATGAGGAAACGAACCATAGGATGGACGATCAGTCTTGCATGCATTTTAATTTTCTACATCACATCATGCACCATGTTTCCACTCACAACTGAGCAGTCCGATGAAAGCATTCGTCTCGACAGGCTCGTCGAAGACGGGTTGAAAGAGAATTTATACGCCGGGTCAGTTCTCCTGATCACCCGAAAGGGAAAAACGGTTTACAAAAGAGCATACGGATTCGCCCGAAAATACGGTTATGATTTCTCCCAGATAGAATACCCTGAGCCCATGACTACGGAACATCTCTTCGATGTGGCCTCAATGACGAAAGTCTTCGCCACCACCTTCGGCATCATGCTGCTAGTTGACAAGGGACATATCAAACTTGATGACCCCGTGTACAACTACATACCGTCCTTCGATGAGGGTAAAAAAAAGAACATTACGATCAGGAACCTTTTGACCCACCGGGCGGGTCTGCAACCGTGGAAACCGATTTACTACCACGCATCCAATAGAGATAAGACGCTGACCTATATAACGTCTCTGCCTTTGAAGCACCCTGTAGGCAAAGAGTACCACTACAGCGATCTCGACTTCATGGTCCTGGGATACCTCATAGAATCGGTCTCAGAAAAACCTCTTGATAAATATCTTCAAGAGAATCTTTATTCACCTCTGGGTCTTGAAGATATAACGTTTTGCCCGCGAGAAAAGGGTTACGAAAAAATCGCCGCTACATCACAGGGAAATCCTTTTGAATATAAAATGATCGCCGAGGACGGCTTCGGATTTACCTGCGATGAAGAGATTGAAGCCTTTCAAGGGTGGCGTCATCACACACTGCACGGTGAAGTAAATGACGGAAACAGCTTTTACGCTCACGGGGGAATAGCGGGCCATGCCGGACTTTTCGCAACCGCAGATAACCTGAAGATTCTGGCTGAACTCCTTATAAACAGGGGAATGTTTAAAAAAAATGTAATCATAAAACCCGAAACCATAGATGCGTTTTTCAGAACCGATGAATTCGGAAACGGTCTGGGCTGGTCGTTGAATCCAAAGTTCATCAAGTCAGAAGGCGCACCGGCGGGAACCTTCGGCCACACGGGATTCACCGGTTGCAACGTGGTTGTCATACCCGCTCGGAACATCATCATCCTTTTTCTCACAAACCGTCAAAACGCCGGGTTGGGGAAATCGGGACATTACCCTAATCTTAACAAACTTAGACGGGACATAGTTGCTACCGTCCTTAAAAGCGATGACAAACGAGGGGTTTCAAGTAAATGAAAAAATCTCAACTGGTAAACAGTACCTTAAGCCACATAAAACTCGCAGATCGGATATTAAGAGTATAGCCGGAGGCTGCAATTAATACTCTCAAAAGTTTACACATTATGACTTGCTAAGAAATCGTTATCCTGTTGCTTTTTATTAAGATAGAGTTGAATTCAATTTAAGGAGACAGTCTGTGGAATGTAAAAAGGAAGAAAATCTGGAGTTGTGTAACTGTACCTATGAACCATGCAGCCGCAAGGGAACATGTTGTGACTGCATACGGTTTCACCTGAAAATGCGTGAACTTCCGGCTTGCTGCTTCAACAAGGAAGCGGAGCGCACCTATGATCGAACTTTTGAACACTTTGCTCAGCTGGTTATGGAAAACAGGCTGTGAGGATACAGAAACTTTCCCCCAATCAAAGCCTACATATGAATCGGCTGGCCATCCACCGCACGCATCTGTTCCATCACCACCTCGGACATGGTCGGGTGCGCGTGGATCATCTCTGCAATTTTTTCGGGCAATAACCCGCCGGCTTTAGCCAGAAGGATTTCATGAATCAGTTCCGTAGCATCATGCCCCACAATATGGGCGCCTAAAATCTCATGTGTCTGCGGATCATAGAGGGTTTTAACCACACCGTCGGTTTTCCCGATTGCAACAGCTTTACCAACTCCCCTGTATGGGTAGATCGCTTTTTTGTAGGGGATGTTCTGTTCTTTTGCCTGGTTTTCTCTAAGACCAAAACTTGCCAGCTGCGGCTCACAATAGATGGCTGACGGTATCTCATTCAGATCAATTCGAGGTTGAGGTGTACGCCCGGCAATATACTCACCGACAATTTCGCCTTCTTTTGAAGCAACGTGGGCCAGAAGCGGTGTTTTTACAACATCGCCGATGGCATACACTCCTTCTACCTGTGTCTGATAATAATCGCCCACTGGGATGTAGCCCTTCTCGGTTTCCAGCCCAATATTTTCAAGACCTATCTTATCAGTATTAGGAGTCCGCCCGAACACACATAAAACCTTTTCCGCCTCTATTCTCTTCGAGTTGCCATCTTTTTCCGTAAGGGTAACTGTCACTTTTCCGGATGTCTTCTCCAGGGAATTAGCCCGTGCCCCGGTAATTACATCGATTCCATTATCTTCAAATGATCTTTCGAGAACGGCCGCTGACCTGGCATCTTCAAACGGCAGAATATGTTTCTCCATCTCTATCAGGTGCACCTTTACACCGAATGTGTTCATGATATAGGCAAACTCGCATCCGATGGCGCCCGCTCCAAGTATAACAAGGCTTTCTGGCAGTTTTTTGAGAGAAAGGATTCCACTTGATGAAAGTACCTGTTTTTCATCAAACTCGAACCCATTTATCTGCGAAGGGCGAGATCCCGAGGCAATTACAATGTTCTTTCCTGTGATTTCAGTTTGATCTTCAAGCATCACCTTGTTCTTTGAAACAATCTTGGCGGTACCCTGAATATGATCAACCTTGTTTTTTTTCAGCAGGTACTCGACACCTTTTACCAGAGACCTGACTGCCGCTCGGGATTGATCCTGCACATATCCATAATCAAACTTTTTAGAATCAACAGTAATGCCCATTTTCTCCAACTCAAAACGAGAATTAAAAATGCCCGCATAATGAATGAGGCTTTTCGTTGGGATACATCCCCAGCTCACGCAAACACCGCCAGGGGTATCTCTCTCGATAACGCATGCCTTCAGACCCAACTGACCAGCCTTGATGCCGGTAACATACCCACCCGGACCGGCTCCTATTATTACCACATCATATTCGTCCGCTTTTGCCATTATTATAACTCCAGTTCTATTTATTCTCTCTCAATTGTAAAAAAAGGAGAGGGCTTTCCGGGAGGAAACCCAGGTAATTGTTATACCTCGAGTGTCCCTATCAGATCGTTTATGTCATTTATGCCTTTTTCCAACATGTATTTCCTTATATCATCAATGATATCAGTAGCTATACCCGGATTGATAAAGTTCGCCGTTCCCACCTGAACCGCTTTTGCACCCACAATGAGAAATTCTAGGGCGTCGCGGGCGTTCATTATCCCGCCCACACCTATAACCGGTATGGAAACCGCATTCACCACTTCCCACACCATCCTGAGCGCGACCGGTTTTATCGCAGGGCCGGACAGGCCTCCTGTGACATTTTCCAGGTGCGGCACTCTCTTCTCTATATCTACCGACATCCCTGTAATCGTGTTAATGAGAGAAAGCGCGTCGGCGCCGGCAGCTTCAGTTGCTCTCGCAATCTCGGTTATATCCGTTACGTTCGGGGTCAGCTTTACAATAACGGGGAGATGGGAGACATCCTTCACGACCCTCGTAACCTCTCCGGCAAGAACCGGATCGGAGCCGAATGCGATCCCGCCCCTCTTGACATTGGGACAGGATATGTTTACCTCAACTGCGTCCACACCCTCGGCATCATTGAGAATCTCCGCTACATTAGCGTAATCCTCGATGGTTTCTCCAAATATATTCGCGACTACCGCAGAATCAATGCTGCGGAGCCAGGGCAGCTTCTCATCGATGAATGTTCTTACACCCACATTTTGAAGACCAACGGCATTGAGCATTCCGGAGGCTGTTTCTACAATCCTCGGCGGCGGATTCCCCTCTCTGGACTTGAGAGACAATCCTTTGACGATAATAGCACCCAGCCGATTAAGATCAAGATAATCGGAATATTCTTCACCATAGCCGAATGTGCCCGATGCAGTCATGACCGGGTTTTTCAGCGCCAGCCCTCCTATATCAACTCCTATTTTCAATTTCATATTACTATCCGTTATGTTCACTGAATTCTACACTATTGATATCAAACACCGGTCCTTCTTTACAGACTCTGACCAGACTGCCGGATTTTGTCTTCACAACACACCCGAGACATGCACCGATACCGCATGCCATACGCTCCTCAAGAGAAACCTGGCAGGTAACCGGCCGATCCTTCAATAATTCATTCAGGCTCCCTAACATTGGATTCGGACCGCAGGAATATATCCGGGAATCATTGTCCTCATAGAGTTCCACATCGCGCCTGAAAAGCTCTGTTACCGTACCGGCATGTCCCCAGCTTCCATCATCCGTGCTTATCTCCACAACAGAGCAGATCCCATTCATCCTGTCCATACCCACAATTGTTTCCAGACTTCCCGCTCCAATGTAGCAGATTATTTCCGCACCGTTAGTGTCTTTTTCACAGCGCTCCGCCAGAAATGAAAGGGGGGCTATACCAACTCCACCGGCTATCAGCACTATTTTATCGCATTTCGAAGGGATATCAAATCCCTTTCCAAGCGGCCCCAGTATGTTCAGGATATCGCCCTCTCTCAGCCTGGAAAAGGCCTCTGTCCCCTTCCCCACAACTTTGTACAGGATCTCCATGAATGTGTCTTTACCGTGGGAGTATACCGAATAGATGCTGAATGGTCTCGAAAGAAAGGGCTGGTCACAGCTTTTCATTCTCACCATGACAAATTGTCCGGGAAGAGATTCCCTGAAGGAGGCGGGCACCTTCATGACTATCAGAAAATGCCCTTTGACTGTTTCTCTTTGAGAAAATACCGTTACGGAGATATAAGGTTTCATAGTTTCCTGAATTGGACTTTTTGCAAAGCCATCAATCTTAAAAATCCGCCCACATAATAAGAGCATCTTCATTTGTGTCGGAGTAGTAAAAGGGCCTTGTCCCTTTTACTGCAAAGCCAAATCTTTTATATAATCCTAATGCGGCCTCATTCGATTCTCTCACCTCAAGAGTGGCATATCTGGCGCCTTTGCCGGAGGAGACGTTTATCATTATTGAGAGAAGGCTCGAGGCCACACTGCGCCTCTTCCAATCTTTATGTACGGCAATGTTCCTGATGTGGATTTCGTCGTAAACTATCGCGAAACTTATGTAACCGACAATCTGTCCACCTGCAAGTCCCACAAGATCATGGCAGAATGGATGTTTCATCTCCTCCAGGAACATGCCTCTTGACCAGGGTGTGGGAAAGGAAACAGATTCAATCGACAGGACATCATCCAGGTCATCCGCCGTCATATCGCGCGTCTCAATATCTACAGCTGTCTTAACTTCAGTTTTATTTTTCATTTAAAGAATCTTCAGAAAAGAAAAATTCCTCGATGGAATAACACCGCGGATCAATCATCCGCCTTTCTGTTTAATAGCTCGCTGGCAAGGTAGATATTTTTTTTGCCGTATTCCTTTATAAAATCGGCGGATTCGACAAGCTTCTTCTTTCTTCTTATATCCGGGATCTTGAGTAACATGGGAAGATTTACGCCGGTAATTACCTCCACCTTTCCCTCCTTCAGAAACGACAGAGAGATATTCGAAGGCGTGCCGCCGAACAGATCTGTCAAAATGAGCACACCATTCCCATGGTCAGCTTTTTTTATAGCCGCCGTGATCTCCTTTTTTACATCTTCCACGGCCTTTGTCGAATCCACTGAAACGGAGGCAACCCCATCCATGTTCCCCCTTATCATCTCGGCAGCCTTTATCAGTTCACACCCGAGGTCACCGTGAGTTATAATCAACACACCTATCATCTTTCCCCCAAAAAAGCTTATTTCTTATTTCCGGACGAACAGTAAATAAATAACCCGCTATTGTCAAGGAAATCCATCCTTGACATACCGCCACACTTCAATTTATATTTCCAAAATCACAAGTGGACGGTAACCTGCAATGAGTACAAAGACAAAAAAAATCTGCCCGAACTGTGGCGTGGAATGGGAATCTTATCATAACCCAACACCCACTGTCGATATCATTATTGAAGTCGAGGGAGGGGGCATTATCCTGATAATGAGGAAAAATGAACCCATCGGCTGGGCAATCCCCGGGGGCTTTGTTGATTATGGAGAATCTCTGGAAGATGCGGCCATCAGGGAGGCAAGGGAGGAAACATCCCTCGATGTGATACTTACCGGCCAATTGCACACATATTCAAAACCTGATAGAGACCCGCGCCAGCATACCATATCCACTGTCTTTACAGCCGAAGGACGCGGAACCCCCAAGGCCGCGGATGATGCCACGGACATAGGAATTTTCACGAAAGACACCCTGCCCGACTCTATCATGTTTGACCACAGGGAAATACTCTCAGACTATTTTGGCATGACCAGAAGCAAAAAACAGGGATAAATCGCCCCTATCCTTCCCATATACTCTTCCATGCCTCCAACATAAATTCATAGGTAAGGCCTTCCACATCGGCGTTTATCTCCACCGGCTCTTCAAGAAAAGTTGTAACCGGGTCTGTTGCCGCGTAAGAGAACACAAAGTGATCATAATCATTGTAATTACCCTTATCGTAACTCTTTTCATAATCCACGGGACTATCCGGATCAATTGAGAATATTTGATAGTTAACCCCGTCGTCTATGCACCCGTATATCTTTTCCCCCAGTTTCTCAATACTCACTATCCACATCCCTGTGCTTCCTCCTCATTACACAAACATTTTACAAGTACAAAAACCGGACCTAGCTGGTCCGGTCAGAAGCAAATACTCATATACTGCTTTACACGAAAGGTCAATTCGTTATCACGGCAACTGGCCGGGCACTTATTGACAAAAAGATTCGCTCCGGATATACAATCACCTGATTCATGCTATCCTCGGTCAAACCGTCAGAATGTAACAAATAAAGGTGGGATTACTGTTCTATGGACTTAAAAGACAGCGCACTCATTCTTGAGGGTGGAGGCCTCAGAGGGGTTTATACGTCGGGCGTTCTTCGCTTCTTTATGGATCGGGGACTCTTCTTTCCCTACGTGATCGGCGTTTCCATGGGGGCATGTAACGCGGCGAACTATGTCTCCCGTCAGCCCGAAAGAAACCGGATTGTCAATATAAGCTTTGTCAATGATTCCCGCTATCTTAGCTATCTCCGCCTGTTGACGGGAGGCGAACTTTTCGGCATGAAGTTCATTTTTGACACAATTCCCAATTCTCTGGTCCTATTCGATTATCAGACTTTCAGGGAAAGCGACGTGAAGTGTGTTACCGTGGTCACGGAGTGCAAAACCGGGAAACCGCTCTATTTTGAGAAAAGCGAGTTAGGCGAGGGCTACCTCTCAATACTCCAGGCATCTACCTGTTTACCCTTTATATCGAAACCGGTTCGATACAAAGGACAGTTCCTGATGGACGGTGGGCTCTCCGATTCCATACCGATCCGAAAGAGCATCAGTGACGGAAATCGAAAAAATGTTCTTATCCTTACACAACCGAAGGGTTATCGTAAGAAGATGTTCAAATTCAACGGTTTCGCGCGCATGCGCTACCCCCGGTTTCCGGGTTTATGTGAAGCCCTTGGCAATAGATATATCAGATACAATGAGACGATGGATTTTATTGATACGCTGGAACAGCAGGATGATGTCTTCATTATCAGGCCCCGGTCAGCCCTGCCCGCAAGGCGTATCGAACGGAACAAGAACAAGCTTTACGCCACCTATGACCAGGGCTATCAGGACGCGTCAGAATCATATGAAGGGCTTAGCCGGTATTTGACAGATGTATCGGGGTTTTGAGGTGGATTGAGGGAAGCATGACTTTTTCCAGAGAAATTCTCTGATGCTCGAAATCCTCTTCCGTTTCCAGGGTTGGACACGAAATCATATCACCGAATCGAAGAGTTACCCGGGCAAAGGGTTTGGGAAGCATGAATCTGTCCCAGCTTCCGAAATACCAGGCTCTGTCGGCGCTCGCATAAAAAGGTACAATGTCCGCATTCGCGGCGGATGCCAGACGAATCACCCCGGGTTTTACAACTCCCGCAGGCCCTGTCGGGCCGTCTACGATATGCGCTGCAAGTCCCGTTTCCTTTAGCTTATGAATCATCCCACCTAACGCCGAGCGGCCACCACTTGATGAAGAGCCCCGCATGGTATACCACCCTGTCCTGTTTGCTACCCCGGCAATGAACTCTCCATCCATACTTCGGCTGATCATGAGACCCGGCCCGTATTTACTGTATTTTTTAAAGTGACTGATTCCGGAAAAGAATTGCTGATGCCAGCAACAGAGAAGCACCCTGCCACCGTTATTGATATGGTCAAGCCATTTGTCCTCATTCTCAACGGTGAGGCGAAACGTTGCAGAATAAATTCGTATAAACCAGTAAATGAAAGACAGGAATGGCTTTGATGTAATAATGGAAAATTTAAGATTCTTTGACATAGAACCCCGTTGCCCAAACTTCCTCTAACGATTTAAAAATACATTAATGCGCTTCAATGCCGCCTTATCTGTATTTTTCATAACTGACAATCTCTTCCATATCTTTCTTCGTAGCATTCTCGAAAAATGCACCCGATTCAGCAGGATATCCTAGAGGTGTTAACGCCACAACCTGCACATCATCGGGGATTCCAAGATATTTCTTCACCGCATTATTGTCGAAGGAGCCGATCCAGCATGTTCCCAGATCTTCAACGCGGTCAGCCAGCGTCAGTTGGCTAAAGGAAATAGAAACATCGACCAGCATACCGAAATCACCCATATATCCACCACGATTCGTATTGAGGTTCATTCCACATGCCACGATCAAGACCGGCGCTTGTGCTATAAATTCCTGATCTGCACATAAAGGTACCATTTCCTTTATACGCTCTTTATCCGTGATGATTATATAGTGCCAGGGCTGGCGATTACCGCCACTCTGAGCAACTCCGGCCGCCTTCATCCTTCATCACCCGCTGCAATACCTCTTCCGGTATGGCATCAGCGCTATAGCTTCTAATACTCCGTCTGGTGCTAATCACATCATAGAAATCCATACCTTCCAGGACCTCCTTTATTTTAATCTGATAATATCCTTCCACTAAGCTTTGAGCCTTTAACTTGCAGCTGTTGCTCTTCAGACTCACATAGCTGCTGCCTGACTGTACAGGTAATCGTTTTCACCGGACAGGTTCGTTTCCTTCACTGCCATGTACTCATCAAAGCCCTTCATCACGTCAATGATACCTTCCGGAGTGATTTCAACAATCCTGTTTGCCACGGTGGATACAAACTGATGATCATGGGAGGAAAAGAGCACCACCTCCGAAAAAGACATCAGGGCGTCATTCAAGGCGGTGATTGATTCAAGGTCGAGATGGTTTGTGGGCTCATCGAGAATGAGGGCATTGGCGCCGGATAGCATCATCTTGGAGAGCATGCAGCGCACCCTCTCACCACCTGAGAGAACAGAGGTCTTTTTCATCGCCTCCTCTCCGGAAAAAAGCATTTTGCCCAGAAACCCCCTGACAAAACTATCATCCTCTTTTGGAGGTGCATACTGACGCAGCCAGCCGATAAGATCAAGCTCTTCATTATTGAAATACGCGTCATTCTCCTTCGGGAAATAGGCGTTGCTGATGGTTACCCCCCAGCGGAAGCTGCCTTTATCCGGCTCAAGTTCCCCAGCCAGAATCTGGAACAGGGTGGTTTTTGCAAGGCTGTTAGCACCGGCAAAGACGATCTTGTCGCCCTTGTTGACAGTGAGAGTGAGATCCTCAAACATGGAAACCCCGTCGATCGCTTTGGAAAGACCGTTGATCTCCAGAATAACATCGCCGCAGGACCGCTCAGGCTTGAAGGCGATGTAGGGATATTTTCGGGAGGAAATCGGCATGTTCTCAAGGGTGAGTTTCTCAAGCAGCTTCTTCCGTGAAGTGGCCTGTTTGGCCTTGGAGGCGTTGGAACTGAAGCGCCGGATGAATTCCTTTAGCTCATCAGCCTTGGCGTGGGCCTTCTTATTTTCGGTCTCCTTCTGGTGGAAATGGAGCTGGCTGGCCTGATACCAGAAGTCATAGT
>CAZRUU010000028.1:0-3809 GCA_964603235.1 uncultured Syntrophaceae bacterium
TCTAATCTATTTGTATGGATATGTCAAAAATTTGTTGGACTTTTCCTACGGCAGACCCTTTACAAATGTAAGATTAATCTTGGTATTTACCTGTATCTGGTCAGTGTCTTACCAGTGGGGGGGGGTGAACAGGGTTGTTTCCAGGAAAAAGCTCATGGATGAAGCTATGGTTCTTGCCGAAAGGATAGCCGGGAATGGTCCCGATTCGGTAAGGGGAATGGTCAGGCTGGCAAACCTTATAAAAGGCGAGTCCTTTAAAAATGCGATGAAAAAGGAAATGGAAACAGGAGCACCTGTTTTCATGAGTGAGCAGGCTCGCGAAGGAGTGCGTGCCCAGAGGGAACGGAGAAAGCCGGATTTTAAATAGAATCTGTACGATAGTACATACGCTTTTGCATTGCTTCATCTGTGTTTCAGAAGTAAAGAGGTGTTTTACCGATTATAGTTCACCGCGCAGTTTTGCAAATTCTTTGAGCAGCTTTTCCTCTTTCCGGCTCAGATCTGTCGGTATCTCTACTGTGACCTGAACAAGTTGATCTCCCCTTCCGAATCCTCTGAGGTGAGGGATTCCCTTGCTCCTGAGCTTGAATACTTTGCCGTGAGGCGTATTTTTGGGTATTTTAATTTGTTCTTTGTCTTTCAGAGTGGGGACCTCGATATTTCCGCCAAGCACGGCCACGCTCATGGGGATGGATATGCGGCATACTATATCGTTTCCATCTCTTTCGAAGATATCATGAGGTTCTATGTATATAAATACATAAAGATCTCCCCTGGGGCCACCGTGTTGTCCCTCTTCACCTTCACCGCGAAGTCTCAGACGCGAACCGGTTTCCACGCCCGGCGGTATTTTAAGCTGTATGGATTTTCTCACACGTGATTTGCCCGTTCCCCGGCAGGACATGCAGGGTTTTTCTATTATTCTGCCTGCGCCGTGGCATTGAGGACAAGCGGAGCTGATGCTGAAAAAGCCGCTTGACCTGGTTACCTGTCCCACACCACGGCAAGTCGGGCATACTGTCGGTTGTGTTCCGGGTGACGCGCCCGTGCCCCCGCATTCCTCGCACTTTTCAAATCTTTCAATTTCTATTTCCGGAGATGTTCCGAATGCCGCGTCCATGAAAGAGATCTTCAGGTCATAGCGGAGATCGGCACCCTGCCGGACTGCATTTCCCGATTTTGCCCTGCTGGAACCGAACCCGAAGACATCCTCAAATATGTCTCCAAAACTCGAAAAGATATCCTCGAATCCTGAAAATCCCTGGAAACCGGTTCCCTTTAACCCTTCATGTCCGTATCTGTCGTAGATTTCCCTCTTTTCCGGATTGGACAGAATTTCGTAAGCTTCGGCTGCTTCCTTGAATTTTTCCTCTGACTCTTTGTCTCCTGGATTTCTGTCAGGGTGATATTTCAAGGCCATTTTTCTGTAAGATACCTTTATCTCTTCACTTACAGCGGTCCTGTCCACACTAAGGATTGAGTAATAGTCATTCTTCATGTTTTATTTTATGGAATCCTGTTCGATAAGTAGATTTGCTGTTCGTAAGAACGTGGCATTAAATATACGAACGGCGAACCTAAGCTAATGACTGCCTGCCGGAATGTCAAGCAAGACGGCTTTGCAAAATCTCAACCTACGATACGCCTAAGGGCCTCTTTATATTTTTCCATCGTTTCGGCTATAACATGCTCCGGAAGCTGGGGTGCGGGTGGGTTTTTGTCCCATTGTATCGAGAGGAGATAGTCTCTCAGGAATTGCTTGTCAAAACTTTTCTGAGACCTGCCTTTCTCGAAATCATCTTCAGGCCAGAATCTTGATGAATCGGGCGTCAGGAGTTCATCTATAAGTATCAATTCATCATCGACTGTTCCGAATTCCATCTTGGTATCGGCAATAATGATTCCACCTTTTCTGGCAATCTTAAACGCCCTATTGTAAATTTTCATACTGATATCGATGATTCTGTCCGTCATTTCACGGCCGATCAAATTTTCCATTTCCTCTCTTGTCATAGGGGCATCATGCTGTCCCTCCTCGGCCTTGGTTGAGGGTGTAAAGATAGGTTCTGGGAACTTTTCAGATTCTTTCAGATTTTCGGGAAGGCGCACCCCTGAGACGGTTCCATCCATGCAGTAATCTTTCCATCCCGATCCGCTGAGATATCCCCGTACAATACATTCCACCGGCAGGGCGGCAGCTTTTTTGACCAGCATGCTTCTTCCCCCCAGTATGTCTTTATATGCAGAGCATTCTTCGGGAAAGTCGTTAGCGTCTGTTGAGATCAGATGGTTTGCTACAATGTCTTCCATCTTATTGAACCAGAAGGTGGACATGCGTGTTAGAAGCTTTCCCTTTTCAGGCACAGGATCGGCCATAATAACATCAAAGGCGGATATTCTGTCCGTTGCAACGATAAGGAGGTTATCTCCAACTTCATATACATCTCGTACCTTCCCTCTGCTGAAGAGTTTCAGTCCTTCAAAGTTTGTCTTGATCACGGTATTATTATCCAAAGGTAAAGCTCCTTTTTTATTTCAGAAACGGATTGTTTTCCCTCTCATTCTTTATGGTGGAGGTTGGCATCCTTCCGTAGTTATGTCCTGGCAGTACAATGGTGTCATCAGGGAGGGTCAGCAGTTTGTCCATGATCGATTTATACATGATCTCCCACGATCCACCGGGAAGGTCTGTTCTTCCAAGGGCCTCTACAAACAGGGTGTCGCCAGTGAAGACGTACCCGGGCGTATAGAGCGCCATGCCGCCCGGTGAGTGGCCGGGAGTATGTATGACTTCCAGTCGGATTTTTCCAACAGTAATGATTTCACCACCCTGCACGGTAATATCCGCCGGGGGAGAGGCCTTGGCGCGGAACATGCGGAGTACCGAGGAAGGGGTGGAAACAAGCATGTCGGCGTCATCCCCATGGATGATAATCTCCGCTCCCGTCCGGTCTTTCATGTCGGCGTTGCCGGAGATATGATCAACGTGTCCATGGGTATTGACGATATATTTAATGGTTATGCCATTGCTGTTGGCCTCTGATATTATGCGTTCAGTCTCCGCGGCGGGATCGATAACCAGTCCTTCCCCACTTTCTTTGTCAGCCACTATATAGGCGAATACTGCCATATGGCCTACCTGCATCTGTTTCAGAAACATGCGTATCCATCCTCCCGAATATTTTAAAGAATATCTGCTATATTTTTTTTGATTTAAAGTCAACCTAATTCGGGTATTCGCAGGTGTGAGTTGATCGTGCATCTGGAATGCGGTCCTGCCGCATTAGGTGAAAGATCCGTCGGCGTGAAATGTTATTACCTGTCCTCCTGTCTTGTGAGTATTTATAATTGTAAAAGTGCCTATTGCTTGATTCCCAAACACAGTAGTAACATTAGGTGATTGTGTAAAACCATAAGCTGCCAGACCGGCAACAGTCACAGTAGCTCAGTTGGAACATGGATGTTCAAGAAACCAAAGGACTGTGGCTTTATGAGCGGCTTCACCAGTGGCTATGCACTCGGCTCTGTATCCGTGAGCTTTATAGGCACTAAACTGTGGAATTGCAATGGCTGCCAGTATACCGATGATGGAGATTACTATCATAAGTTCTATCAACGTAAACCCGCAGTCTGTTTTTCTACCCGGCATTGCATCCTCCTTTCCCGTTTATTCAGACAACTTATATTGAGCAATTTGTATGCCAATCCGGGTTTCCTGTTGTTGCTCCCTGCAATACCTGCAATTGACGTGTTGTCCGGCGAGTTTTCCAGTATGCCCGTTCGTATATAAATCCGTGGTATTCAACCGG
>CAZRUU010000028.1:3909-11086 GCA_964603235.1 uncultured Syntrophaceae bacterium
CTACAGCGGTGCAGAGAAAAGAAGCATGAATTAACGGTCTGACCCGGCATCCTGTACGGGATCTCCCTTCAACCCTATATCATCGGCAACTTCACGCATGCCGTTGATGGTGTCTTCGATAAGTTCGCCTATTTCAACTCCCAGCATATCAGCGCCTTTCTGGATGATTGACCGGTCCACGCCGGCCGCGAACGAAGGGGTCTTCCATTTTTTCCTGACCGATTTTACGCTCATATCCATGACACTCCTGGAAGGTCTTACCATGGCGTTGGCGGTGATGAGACCTGTCATTTCATCAATAGCGAAAAGTGTCTTTTCCAGGACGCTCTCAGGTTTCACGTCAGAGCATATTCCCCATCCATGGGATACGACAGCGCGTATGTATTCATCCGGCCAGTCGTGCTCCTCGAGGATTTTCCTTGACATGGTGCAGTGCTGATCCGGGAAGCGTTCATAATCGAGATCATGAACGAGGCCGATAATTCCCCATTTGTTTTCATCTTCACCATGCTTCCTCGCACAGTAGCGCATAACCCCTTCCACCGAATAGGCATGCTTGCGGAGGCTGTCACTTTTGTTATACTCATGCAGAAGTGCGAGGGCCTCATCACGGGTAGGTATATTTTTAGTCACCACTATTCTCCCTTCTTATGTAATACGGCTCCGAAAAAGCCATCCGTTCCGTGGCGGTGAGGAAATGTTCTGAACATTCCATGCCTGTCCAACATGTTGGCAGGAACGGTGGCGGGGCGGGCACATTCGAAATCAGGGTGGACGGCCAGAAATGCCTTTACGACCTCTTCATTCTCCACTGACGAAACAGTGCATGTACTGTACACCATAAATCCCCCCTTCTTCAAGTACGGGGCGGATCGATTCAGTATTTCTTTCTGGAGATGAGGATTCTTTTTCATATCTCCCGGCGTGGTATTCCATTTAATTTCGGGATTTCTCCTCAATGTCCCCAAACCGGAGCAGGGGACATCCACAAGGATCCTGTCGAACTTTCCGAGAAGATCATTGTGTGGGGCTTGTGTCGCATCCCGGACGATTGGTTCGATGATTGTCGCCCCCAGTCTGAGAGACAGGGCCTGTGACACTTCGACTTTCTTGCGGTTTATATCCATCGCCACTATCCTGCCCCTGTTCTGCATCAATTCAGCCATGTGCGTCGTCTTTATGCCTACGCCCGCGCATACATCCAGCACCATCTCCCCCGGTTTCGGATCTAAAAGGAGGGATATCAACTGGGACGCCTCGTCCTGAATCTGCATATACCCCTCTACATGTAACCGCATCTTGCCGATAAATTCAGACAGGCCGGAGATGGCAATGCCGTCGGGTGAGTATTGTGTGGGCGTCGCAACGCAGCCGCAGTCTTCCAGCATTCCGATCAGATCGGGTCGGGTGGTCTTCAGCCTGTTTGCCCTGATCGTCAGGGGAGGTATTTCATTGTTGCTCTTACACAACGCAAGCGTGTCTTCAACACCAAGTTCTCTCGCCCATATCTCCACAATCCATAGCGGATGCGAATGTAATACAGATATGTGAAGCAGGGGATCTTCCTCAAAGAGGGGGTACGGTATCTTGTCCATACGTCTCGTCGCGTTTCGAAGGATTGCATTAACCAGGTTTGAACGTCCGGGATACAGCTTCTTCGTCATCTTGACAGCTTCGTTCGTTGCGGCATACGCCGGCACCCGGTCCGCAAACAGTATCTGATAGAGCGCCACTCTCAGG
This sequence comes from uncultured Syntrophaceae bacterium, assembly GCA_964603235.1. GTDB lineage: Bacteria > Desulfobacterota > Syntrophia > Syntrophales > UBA2210 > UBA2210. The sequence goes on from CAZRUU010000028.1 coordinate 5,650, forward strand.
ATATTGCGTATCCCCGGTTCCATGGTTTCGAAGTCACCCGTGTATAGCGCGCGTATAATCCAATCCAGTCGGTTTCTGAGACGGAGAGTCCCGTAGACAAGCTGGGTCAAAAGTCCCCTGTCCTGTGTATTGGCAAGGACCTTCCTTGAAAGGTATGCATCCAGAAGAGGCTGAGCAAAGGCCCTTTTCATCTCTATTCTATTCAGGATCTGAATAGATAGGTTGCGTGGAGAGTTCTTAGTCAAGTGAGATATCTTTCAAGGTCTCCTATTCGAGCATATCATCCGGCAAGAGACGATATCCCCGCAGGAAGTCTTCGATAAACACCCTTTTTTTACCTTCAAGCTGCACGTCTTTGAGATATACATGTCCGTCCCTTGTGGCCACCTGCAGTCCCGCTTCCATCAGCTTTCCCGGTGTCCCCGGCGCTTTTTCACCCGAAGACTTCTCTTTCCCTGTCACGGCGTAGAATATCTTCAATTTCTTTTCCCTGAGAAAAGAATATGCGCCGGGACGAGAAGAAAGGCCCCTGATGAGATTGACGATTTTTTCCGAATCATTGTCCCAGTTAATGAGTCCTGTCTCGGGAGTAAGACGGGGCGCGAAGGTGACGAGAGATGTGTCCTGCGGGGTTCCGGAAATCGTGCCATCCACTACGCCCTTCACAGCCCTGATGAGAAGTCCTGAGCCCATTGCGGATAATCTTTCATGGAGATCGTCGAATGTTTCATCGGCGTCTATATCCGTTTTCTCCTGTAATAGAATATCTCCTGAATCCACTCCTTCATCCATAAGCATGATGGTAACGCCGGTCTCTCTGTCTCCATTGATAATGGCCCAGTTCATTGGCGCTGCGCCCCTGTACTTCGGGAGCCGGGAGGGATGTACATTGAGGCACCCCAGTCGGGGGAATCTGATGATTTCCTCCGGGAGTATCTGACCGAACGCGACAAGAATCACCATGTCGGGAGATATCTTTCTGAATATATCCAGAAAATTCTCGCTGCGGACACGGTCAGGTTGATAAACGGGTATCCCCAGCTCCAGGGCGCACATTTTAACCGGTGGAGCAATAGATTTTCTCCCTCTGCCCTTCGGTTTGTCCGGCTGTGTGACAGCTCCAACAACATTATACCCTTTATCCACCAGGGCCTTCAGTGAAGGGATGGCAAATTCCGGTGTTCCCATAAAAAGTATATTCATGATAGTCACCTCCTTTCTGAAAAGCTCCACCATGCCATTTTACAGCATTATAGCGGGAAGTACCTTGTGTAAATTACTTATACCTTTTTGTTTTATTTTAATCAATCCTGATGCACCTGTAAAAAGCCAAAAGTGTATAACTATCTAAAATAATTTATAATTATGTTATTTTCTTCTTGCAACATCCTGTAATATAGTAGATTTCATTTGCAATATCAAAACATTGCAGGAGAATTATATGATTCATACAAAAGACCACAAAGCGAATTACCTATTCGACCCATGGGACCATCTGGGATTCAAAAGACGGGAACAAAGTTGGGATAACAGACAGTCACAAGGGGTGTTTTCCGCTACTGCCTGTGACAGTGAAGCCTGTTGACAACCAGGGAAGAATGCCGGAGTAGGGTTCTGAAAGCTCGCCGGTTATTTCATACAACAGCGTTTGTATTTCTTGCCGCTGCCGCAGGGGCAAAGATCATTGGGATCAAGATCTGATATCGCCGTGGAAGTCCTCATGATGCGGATCAGCCCTATTATTATCATAGCAGCAAGCAGCGCCAGAAACTGCCTTCCCCCATTGCCTAAAAAATTCTGCAACATTATCCGGATTTGTTCCGACAAAGACCCAACTGGAAAGCTCATTTCTATTCGGCTTACAAAAAAAGGAGGAATGTCAACCGAGGCCATTGCTACCAGAAACGGTACTGAGATCAACGCCGTCTTCAATCTTTCCCTGAGAGAGAAGCCCGGCCATGCAAAAAGCAAGGAGAAAATGATTATGGGCTGAATATACAGGGTGCTTGCGACAATATTCAGCTTCACTGTTTTGTCATACTTAGGAATGCCAAGTTTGTTGGTAATCGGTCGCTTAATTTTTATTACATAATAAATATGATCATTTTTATTAAGGTTCTCGATTCCATATGAAAGGACTTTGTATTTCGGATGAACCATTTCTATTTCAAATGCAAAAAGAGGCAATAAGGTTCTGACATAGAGAGGCCCCGCAACATAATATAGCAATGTTACCAACAAAAAAACGGGTATAAAACAAACGCCAAATTTCAAAACGCTTGAGGAGGGATTTTTAGTTTCTTTTTTCATCAAATTCGGCAAATTTGTTTATCCAGGCAATAAAAAAGAACACCCCTATAAAAATAATAAAGGTTTGGCCAACATACACATGGATTAGATCAAACATCCCCGGCTTGTATTTGAGGGTGTAATAGAGAGTTGTTATTCGAACAAGATTGGAGACATATATAACCAGGGTTCCCACGAGCATACCTGATATTTTTTGCTTAATCCCCATACTGAAAGCACCCAAAGCCGCAATAATCAGCAAAATGCCTTCGGTTCCTTCGCAACCTTGGGCAACCCTGATGGAAAAACCTCCCGACCCGATAGTATTACCGCTTGTAAAGGTTTTTTCATCCGGAGTAATGAAGTTGATAATCTTTGAACTCACTTCGGTGTTCAGTTTATTAACCAACATGGGAGATGTGTAACTCTTAAGAGAATAGTGTGCTATCTGGAGGAGAAGAAAAAAGAGGATGAAGTAAAGAACAAATCGTACCTCTCTTTTATGCGACTTAAGAAAGATCGTTATATTAGGCGATGTTTTCATTCCAAGCTTTCAGATGGACCAGTTGTTAAATGTAGTCCCTTAATTGTAGAATTCTTGCAAATATGGGAAGAAAAATTTGTACCATGCTCGCAAAACCTTTCGGGTAAAGACTTTGCGACGTTTTTCTATTTTATGCTATCAGCTCTTTGCTGTTTTGCTATGAGTTTCGTGTGTCAAACCGTAACCTCAAATCACCTTTTTGTCAAGAATCCTTGCTTCTAACATATCGAAAAAGGGTGTTGACCGGCAATAGGCTGATTGTGTATTATTTTGGTCTCAGCGGCAAGGAGCGCCGAAACTGAATTCGGAAAAGCGTAACGATGCGCGAAATGATAATGACAAAAAGAGATGAGAAAACGCTATGATCACACAGCTATCGGAAAGCGAAGGACATGTTCTCGGAGTGAGAATTTCAGGAAAAGTCTCCTCGGAGATGGAAAAAGAGTGGATAGGCAAACTTGAAAAGGTAATTAAGGAACATGGCAAGAGTAATATCCTGATTCTTTTTGATAAACACGCAACATGGGGGCTCAAGGCCGGAATAGACGATTTAAAATGGATTCTTACGAACATGAAAAAAATCTGTAAGATTGCCATTGTCGCGGACTGTCATTTCTGGAAGTGGTATGTGGCTCTTGACAGTCCATTTGGGAAAGTAGTCGGGATAGGTGAAAAATACTTTAACCCGGCAGAAATGGACGCTGCCTGGAAGTGGCTTAAGGAATAAGGGACCGTCAATCAGGGGCCTCAGACGTGGGTAACGCGCCTGAGGAAGCCGGTTGCCAAGACACGAAATAAGCTTTACTTTTACTCAGAGGTTTGGTACGTACCGCCCCATGAATCTGTTTAAAAAAATATTAGCAAAGAGCAAGCCCCAACCCCAGCCCATTTTGAACCTTGGCAGAAATGATCTTTGCTGGTGTGGAAGTGGAAAGAAGTATAAGCGCTGTCACATGGAGATCGATGAAAAGAAGCGTTCCACAATTAGGGCTGCGACATGCACTACTGCAACCTGACACAGGTGATAGGATGAGGTTCATCCTACAGCCTGCTATAGATTTCTTTCCCTGCCTGTTCCCTGAATCATCGGTACCCCATACCATATGTTATCATCATTATCCCGTTGACTCGCAATGTTGCTTTTCTTATACTTCCCTCACGAAAAGGAAGGAACAAATATTATGTCGGGAAAAGAAAGAACAGATCAGCCAGGTTCCGTTTCAAGAAATTCACGGTTAGTGCTTAACGAACAAGATATAAAACGGATAGGGGAAGAAGTAACGAGATACCAGAAGGCAGAATCACATCTTTCTGAAAAATTGACTAGTGAAGTCAACCGTTTTGACCAAAACCTGAAATTACATCATAAAATCATTTATGGAGCATTGGTATTCCTCGGTGTTGTGCTCATTTGGTACGGGCTATGGGATATTGTGGGAGTGATCCCGATTCTGAAAAACCCGTATGTTGCTGCTGTGACCGGCATAATAATTCTTGCCCTGACCGGCACATTTTACAAAAAGCTTTCTTAATCTGTTGTTCATAGTCCTCGTTCCCCCGCGTCTGAGTGCAGAACCGAGGAATATCTGTACATGTTTCAGGCCTCGAGAATTCCCGGTACTGAAAGGAGATAGCAGATATGAGAAAAACCATTTTATTTTTGTTGATTGTACTCGCGGTATTGTGCTCATCTTGTTCCTCAACAACTAAGAACACAGTTACTCAAACGTCCACAATCGACGCCCTGCTGGCTGGTGCTTACGACGGAAATATGACATGTCGTCAACTGCTGAAGCATGGTGATTTTGGTCTTGGCACATTTGACCACCTGGATGGAGAAATGATTGTCCTGAACGGACAAGTGTATCAGATCAAAGCTGATGGCAAGGTTTATACCCCCTCCGAAACGATGACCACTCCGTTTGCTGCCGTCTGCGAATTCAAACAGGATAATAGCCTGCTGTTGGAAAGGGGTGCAGATTACAAGGCACTGAGGGCACGTGTCAATAATATTATCCCCAACCAGAATGTTTTTTGCGCGATTAAAATAACCGGGGTGTTCAAAAACATGAAAACCCGTTCTGTTCCGCGGCAGCAGAAACCATATCCCCCTCTGGTGGAAGTCACGAAGAATCAACCTGTGTTCGATATGAAAAACATATCCGGCACAATAGTCGGATTCAGGTGTCCGCCATTCGTAAAAGGCATCAATGTTCCGGGATATCACCTGCACTTTATAAGTGACGATCGCAGGAAAGGCGGCCATATTCTCGCTTTTGAATTAATTTCGGGGGTGTGCCATCTGGACATCTGCAATCAGTTCCTTTTAATTCTTCCAGAGAAGGGCGAAGGGCTGGGACATCTGGATCTTTCCAAAGACAGAAGCACAGAGTTGGAACACGTCGAGCAGTGAGACAACAGGCGCTCTAGTCAGGGGCTGAGTTTTCCGGCTGAGCGCGAGGACTCACTTGTTATCCCCCACTGGTATGCCCAAATCATCGACAGGCTTATTCTGCATGAAGTCAGCTATCAACCCCGCGACTTCTTCAGGATATTCCTCCTGCGGTATATGACCGCACTCAGGTATCACCACAATGACGGAGT
>CAZRUU010000029.1:0-10972 GCA_964603235.1 uncultured Syntrophaceae bacterium
GCGTTGACCAGTGTCTGCTTCCTGACATAGTCATCGGGAACCATGTCGCTGTTCGCCCTGGTCACCTCTATGTAATATCCAAATACATTATTGAAGCCCACCTTGAGACTGCTTATGCCTGTCCGTTTGCGCTCCCTGTCCTCCATGGCTGCGATCCATTTTTTACCGTCCGTACCAAGCGATATGAGTTTATCCAGCTCATCATCATACCCTTCTTTGATCACATAACCGTCACGAATGGTTACCGGCGAATCTTCCGCTATCGCGTTCCCTATCATGTCCGCCACATCCGGCATATCATCAAGTTCATTACGGATAGCGGATATCAGGGGAGATTCCAGCGTCGAGATAGTATCCTTTATGGCGGGTATCAACCGGAGAGATCTCCCAAGGGCGAGCAGATCTCTTCCATTTGCAACACCCATGGAAACCCTGCTGCCGAGGCGTTCAAGATCATAAACGCCCCCAAGAGATGAACGCAAATTCTCTCTCAGCAGGTGATCATTCTTAATCTCCGAGACAGCGGCAAGCCTTGTTTTGATTCTGTCCGGATCCACAAGAGGATAATTAAGCCACCAGCGAAGTTTTCTTCCACCCATGGCAGTAATTGTCTCGTCAAGGACATGGAAAAGAGATCCTCGCTTTCTGCCTCCCTGAATTGTGGCAAAGAGCTCAAGGTTTTTCTTCGCAGTGTCATCCAATACCAGGTAATTTCTTATGTCGTACCACAGAACATCATTTATGTGATTAAGCCTGTCCTTCTGTGTCTCCTTCACATACCGCAAGACCGCTCCCGCCGCGCTGGTCATCGCCGTATGTCCGTCAAAATCAACTTCTCTCCCACCATTGAAAAACTCATCTACAAGACCCGACGCATCATCCAGTAAGAAATAATCGGAAGGGAGATAACTTACGCTGCAGCCTGCAGTCCGCTCCGCAAATGCTTCTATAAGATCGCTTTCCTTCAACTCTTCACATATGACCATTTCTCTAAAATCAAGTCCCGCTATTTCATCGATAAAGGTCTCTCTATCATCAGACTCTGTGACACGAAACTCGCCCGTCGAGATGTCCACAAACGCGAGCCCGAAAGCGCCGTCCAGTACCGAAATACCCGCCAGAAAGTTATTCTCCTTGGCGGAGAGATTGTCGGAGTCGACAACCAGTCCCGGTGTGACGATGCGCACGACCTCTCTTTTCACTATTCCCTTCGCATCCTTCGGGTCCTCCATCTGTTCGCAGACGGCAACCTTGTACCCATTTTCAATGAGCTTTGCTATATAAGATGACGCCGCGTGCCAGGGCACCCCGCATAACGGGATCGCGTCTTCTTTGCCCTTGTTTCTGGATGTCAGCGTAATTTCCAGCACTCTGGAAGCAACTTCCGCATCCTCGAAGAACATTTCATAAAAATCACCCATTCTGAAAAAGACGATACAATCCCTGTGAGCTTCCTTTATCTCAAGATACTGTCTCATCGCTGGTGTAAGATTTTTCACCCGTAACTCCTCTCCTTCAACTGGTACAATTTCACTGCTTCTACTACCACGAAACAACTTTTTTTAACAACCCGGAGCTGGATCCGGGAGATATCCATCTCTTGACAACTAAGCATACTGGTGTTAGGCGATATCGCATGTGATTACATATCAGTATCGAAAAGGGTAACACTTCCGAAAGGGGTTGGCGCAAAACCATGGGTCTAAAGCGGAGAGCAATGATTGCCAGGTTACCGAATATTCATAACGTCTTTGGGTAAGTATGCCTCAAGGCGTTTTTATTCACGATGCGAAGAGAATGTAAAATTGTAGATTGGGGTCTCTGCGCCCTACGGAAAAGGTTTTTCGCAGTGGCAAATAACGCAACGCCAAGGACAATAAGAACAATAAAATGAAGATTGCCAGCAAGATAAGTATTTCCTCCCCTATATTAATAGTTATGGTCGTCTCCATCCTCACAGCCGTTTTCTATACGATTATCGGCAACAACCTGAAGGAGAGCATATACTCAAACCTGAAGGAAGTTGCGCAATCAAGGGTGGATATAGTAAAAACGTTCCTTGATTCAGGCAGAGAATCTGTCAGACAGCCCCTCCAAGAGCTTCGTAATAAAAGACTTTCTTCTCGTATTCATGAAATGTCATGGTTGGATTACCCACGTGCAAAGCATATGAGATTGGTCCCAATATGTCGATAAAACCATCTGACAGTATCGGTTTTATTCGATTTTTTATTTGACAATTGTTCCGATTCCAGATAAGTCACTCGACAATTCGCTTAAGTATTATTAATCAACTATTTGGTATTATTAATGGGTTTGGAGGAATTTAATGACAAAAGAAAAAGTAATGAATCGTTGGTATGTCGTGCTCGGCGCCGTACTTATCCAGTTGTGTCTCGGCGCTATCTATGCGTGGTCCGTTTTTACACCCAAGCTTACCCTGTCCGTAGCTAAGGGTGGAATGTACGGCTTCAGCGCTACTCAGGCAGCATGGATCTTTTCCGTCGGTCTTTTAGTGTTTGCAATTGTCATGATTGTTTCCGGAAGAATGCTTGCGGTTACAGGACCGAGAAAGCTGGCGTCCATTGGCGGAATCGTCCTTGGCGTCGGTTATATCCTGGGCGGACTGTTTGGAACATCCTTTTTTAGCCAGTTACTCTTCATCGGAGTCATTGGTGGTGCAGGCATCGGGCTGGCCTACGTTGTCCCCATTGCAGTCGGAGTAAAGTGGTTCCCCGACAAGAAAGGAATGGTTACAGGACTGGCTGTTGCCGGGTTCGGTTTCGGCGCGACAATATGGGTTAAGGCAGCCGGTTCCTGGTTCGGCCTGATAAACAACCTGAACTTCTTCGGTCTCGGAGGTGTTCAGAGCGTCTTCCTACTTTATGGAGTCATTTTCCTTGTTGCAGTTCTCCTGGGAAGTATTTTCATGATTGATCCTCCGGAGGGCTATGTCCCGGAAGGATGGACTCCGCCAGAACCCGTATCGTCAGAATCGGAATCAAATCCGGGCAGCGCGGCTTTAGGCATGACCAATTTCGAATCAAGTGAAATGTTGAAGACCCCCCAGTTTTATATGCTATGGGTTACATTTCTGTTCTCAGCCATTGCCGGTTTGATGGTCATCTACTGCATTAAACTGTTCGGCATTGACGCTTTGAAAGCCGCGGGAATGACTGCTGCTGCTGCCTCTGCCGCGGCCGGCACAGCCATGGCTCTGTACGCTATCTTCAACGGCCTTGGTCGTATCGTATGGGGAACGGTTTCTGATAAACTAGGACGTAAAACGTCTATTTTTCTCATGTGTCTGTTCCAGGGAATCATCATGCTCCTCTTTTACAAGATGGGCGGAACAGTTATTACACTGATTATCGGCGCCTGTATCATCGGCTTTAATTTCGGTGGCAACTTCGCCCTCTTCCCTGCCGTAACGGCAGACTATTTCGGTAACAAAAACGTTGGATTGAACTACGGCTTCATATTTGTTGCCTATGGTATAGCCGGTGTTATTGGACCTCAAATAGCCGGATATTTCAAGGACGCCGCCAAGGGTGGTGGTGATCCTTCCATATGGGTAACTCCTTTTATCATTGCGGGAGTTGCATGCCTGCTGGGAGCGGCAGTTACGCTGTTATCAAGACCCCCGAAAAAATCGTAAGCATCAAAACAACAAAGAACGCCGGCCAAATGGCCGGCGTTCTTATTCCTGTCCACAATAAATGGGGTCAATTCACCCAATTTAATTTATCGGATTCAACATTAGTGTATTTCTCGTGTGATCCTTAATTGCCCTGTCACTGAACCACCAATAAACTTTTTCACCATCCATAAAGGGCTTGATCTGATCGGTGCTGTGCGGGTCGAACTGTCGTCCGGCAATCCCCCCCGGCAACACTGCCAGGATCTTATCCGGATCATCCAAGTCCGCCACCATCCTGAGAGAAGCGGAGACGGTAACGTTGAAGGGCTTATTAAAGTCGTACAGACCGCGGTACAGCGTTTCTCTGGAGCCCATCGCCGGATGTGATCCTCCACCCAGCAACTCTTTTCCAATCTCGGACCGCCTGATGGGACTGAGAAACTCGTGCAGATGTACCTTCCCCCACAACCATCCGGCCGGATCATCTCCCAGGGTCGGCTGAAGTTTTTTGAGCACATTCAAGGCAGCCTTATGAAAAAGATCGTCCCGCCCTTCCCTTCTGTCCGCGGTATTGACATTGTCAAACCAGGAAGAATCTCTCTCGATCACCATTTTTTGAAGCCGTTCCTCCCAGAAATACCAGTTTCCCAGCATCTCCCGGGCCAGTTCGTCTCCCAGTTCGTCGCTATACACCAGCAGGGCAAATTCGCCATAGATAGACTGGAATACCGTGGGGGCAGCGCTCTCCGGAGAATCGACATAATCCCAGTCTGTCAGTATCTGTCCCAGCGCTCTGGTGTCGTCATGGGCTATCAGCGCCCGGACCATGACCGGTGCGATTTTTTTTGCCATGAGATTGAGAGCGTCTCTCTGATACTTCCAGTGGTCGTCCACTGATTTTTCCCCGGGTCTTTCCATCAGCTCGATCAGTCTTCGATATCTGTAGGAAGGGGACGCCCAGGAGGTATAATACCAGGGGTAATCTTTCCCCACAGTCATGTGATTGCAGGTGCCGACCCATCCCCGATCGGGGTTGACGGCATGAGGCATATCCTCCCAGGGAATCCAGCCGGTCCAGTTGTCCTGAGCATCGTGAACCACATAGGGTATCAGGCCTCCTTTCTGGGTACGGATAGGAACCCTGCCAGTTGTCTGCCACCCGAAGTTTCCCTGCTTGTCGGCGAAAACAAAATTCAGGGCGACATGGGTTACATCCCTCAGTGCCCGGCGAATCTCTGTCACCGTTTCGGCCGTCTGTAAGTGCTCAAAGCCGATGGTGGGGCCCATGGTCTCAAAACTCGACCAGCGTACCGTTATGACCTTGTCCGTCTTCAGACCCGGCATGACGCCTGAAATAACGGACCCTCTTTTCGTGAGCCGGATTTTGATCTCCTCTTTCCGGAATCCATCTGGCATTGCCTTGTCTTTTATCTTAAGTGTTTCTACAATCACTTCGAATGGCAGGGAACGATCGCCCTCGAGGTAGTTGTCCGGGTTGCCGGGATCCACCGTTTCGATATACAGATCCTGCGTATCGTTGTAGGCATTCGTTACTCCGATGGCAAAGTGGCCGGTCCGGCCGATGACCATCCCGCCTATGCCGGGAACGGTTACTCCCACGGATCGTGTCGTGTGGGTTATCAGGCCGCACGGGTACCAGGGGCTCGGCAGCATCGTGGTGTTCAGGTGCGGGTCATTGGCGACGACAGGTTTATCACCTGTTGAGAGCTTCGGACTGGTAGCCCAGTTGTTGCTTCCGATCTTCAACGAACTGTCACGAACATAGGAAAGCATGGTTTTGTCAAATGCAATACCCAGGCAGGCGATATCGAGGGATAAATCCGTGGAATCCACCTTTGTCCGGACGGTGTCATCAGGATTAATGGTGAGGGGGAAGATTTCAGCGGCCCTGGCCGGTCCCACTTTTTCAATCAGCATCTGGGCTATCATCTCACAGCCGGCATTGCCCGCGCTGTTCCATCCCATATAATAAAGAATGGTCAATGAATCTTCAATGGTCCATAGCGTAGGCTTTAACCCGGCCAGTTTGAATTCAAGATGTATGTTGCCGGGTCTCGTCTTGATGAAGGCATTGACGCCATCCACATATTTTTGGAGATAATTCCTTGTTTCTTCACTGAGCAATCCAGCGTGTTTCACGGCGTTGCGATGGAAGCCCAGCGTTCTCATCCGGATGTCCAGACCCTTGGCCTTCTCTCCAACAAGCTCTGTAATTCTGCCGGAAGCGAATAGCTTCGTCAGTTCCATCTGGAAAAGCCTGTCCTGAGCGGTGACAAAACCCTGAGCCAAGCTTAGATCATCCATATTCTGAGCATAAATATAAGCCATGCCCTTCTCGTCACGGTGAACTGTTACCGGCGCAATTAACCCGGAAATAGCCAGATTACCGTCCTTCGTGAATTTGTTCAGGGGAGAAGAACCAAAGGGATTTATAATGACTCCGACAGCAACAATACCAACGACTACCACAACGAGCATTGACTAGAGGATTCCTTTTAACAGTTTCATAACTGACCTCCATACCTGTATGGATTTTAAAACAAGGGGTCAAGGGTTCGAGTAAAACTGGAAACTGAAGCCTACCAGTACAGTTCCCTGATCCCTGTTTTACCAAAAAGCTTACGCCCTGTTGCGACGCCTGATTACACGCCGGACAAGACCGATGATCAAAACGATAATTAAAAAAACTATGAAAATCGCACCGCAGGCAATCCATGTAACATGGGTGCCTCTTTTCAGCAGTTTGAAGGGATTCCAGCTGGCCTCGACAATCTGACGCCCTAGTTTGCCCCTGTATTTTTCCGGGATATCCGGCACCCCATCACCCGTAGTATCGGGGAAACTACGGATATATTCCAAAACCCCCGCATACTCCTTGAGTTCTTGAATTCCCTGGAGCTGTTTGTCTGCATCGACTCTAACACTTCTCAGGTCGTCAACAGGATTTCCGTCGCGGTCCTTTGGAACAATATCCAAGACATGCCAGGTAAAGTTTCCGACAACTTTTAAAAACGTGGCATTGTAGATATCGGCAGCAACCCGTATAAGCCTCTTATTTGATGTAGAATAGTCAAGTGGGGAATAGCCATTCTCCTCATCCCCGAGCCATATCTCCGTAATCCTGTCGAAGATCATCCTGTTGGGATTGTATGAAAATCTGACCCCTGAGACCTGAAGATAATAATCGCCTCCCTTCAGAGGATAAACACTGGTCAATATCTCCAGGGCTTTTTTCATCTCACTCGGATAGATATAAAATGCTATAAGGGGATAGCCCATGGAGACCTTATCATCGAAACCGATCCCCAGCGGTATGGCGCGGAAGACATCGCACACCGCGACATCTCCTGTCCTGCCGATCTCGATATCATCGCGAATAACCCCGTTGCTGATTACTCCCACTTCTACCCTGGTAGCAGGATCATCCGGATCGGAATCGTACTTATTGATGTACCAGCGGATTGAATCGGAGATAAGGTTGCCCAGATTGCACTCATCTTCCACGATTTTAAGTCTGAGAGGGGTGTGTGCGATAATCTCACGAAATTCAAGTCCTTCCCCGGCCAGGATATCTTTATTGATACGATCTTCAAAGCCACTGATCATGGCGGTAATCCGGGCATCACCCTTGATAGAATCATTGATATCGATGAGGTGATAATCTTTCAGAAATACCTTCCCACCGTTCCAGTCGATATCCATCACACCCACCTGTCTTCCATAGCACCACGCCTGAACTACGAGGGTATCATTCACCTTTCTGACATCGGTTTTCGTATGGGTATGGCCGCTGATGATGATATCGATCCCCGGCGCCTCTCTTGCCAGGATTTCATCCTCGGATTTTTCGGGATTGTCTGAAAGGCCGCTATGCGACAGGCAAATTACGATATCCGCCTTCTCCTCTTCACGCAGTTTTTTGACCATCCTTTTTGCCGTGGTAACCGGGTCTTCAAATTTCACCGGCGAAGCAAAAGGCGATACTTCGGCGGCATTTTTTCCCATAAGTCCAAAAAAACCTATCCGGACGCCGCTTCTTTCCAACACCAGGTACGGAACTACAAGTCCTTCGGCAAAAATCTTTTCAAGCTCATCATCGGCCTTGCTTTCGCTGCTGAAAATCGCATTGGAAAAGACAATAGATGGAATCTGATCCCGTTGATTAGCAGTTAAAATGCGGGCCAGTCCGGCGGGTTTGAGATCAAACTCGTGATTTCCAAGGGTGACAACATCATAACCCATCGCTTTCATCAATCTGAGCTCAAAAGCTTCCTCCCTGCTCAGCATATGAAACAATGAGCCCATGAGAAAATCACCAGCATCTACAACCAGCACAGGATTGTCTCTATTCTGTTTTACATCCTGTATGACCTTTGCTATCCTGGCCCATCCGCCGACGGTTTTATCATCGCCGGCTTCCAACGGTGTATAATCAATATTGGGTGAAAATCCCAGAAGATGAGAGTGCAAATCGTTAGTGTGGACTATGGTTATCATTTTCCCCTCAGTTGCACCAAGCGGTTGGGCAACTAACAACACAAACAATATCAGGTAGAAACAACATTTTGACTTTATAAAAACACCTCCCGGAAATTTGGAAAAATATGTAATCAAGGCTCTATGATCATTGCAACCTCATCACAAAAATCAGGATACTTCGGACAGTTGAGACAATCGGACCATACCTTTTCAGGAAGACTCTCTTTATCAATTACTCTAAACCCAAGACTTTTAAAGAATTCAGTCTGATAGGTAAGCGTGAATATCCTCAGCAGGTCAAGCGTTATCGCCTCGGAAATACATGCCTCAACCAGGTCCCTGCCGATACCCGATCTCCTGTACTCCTCTCTCACGTACAGGGACCTTACCTCGGCCAGATTCTCCCAAAAGATATGCATGGCACAGATACCAGCAATGGAACCATCATTAGCAATATATATGAAAAAGTCCCTTAGGCTACCGTACAGATCCATCAACGACCGAGGAAGCATTTCGTTCCTGTTTGATGAAAGATTGATCATCCGGTGGATCACCTTTACATCGCTTACCTTTGCCTTTCTCAACATCTCCCGCACCACCTTATTCTCTGGACATTTTAAGCATCTCAGATGCGTGCTGTCTGGTTTTTTCCGTAACCTCAACACCACCCAGCATCCGGGTTATCTCATCAAGACGCTGCTCTTCTGAAAGCAAATCCACGCCAGCGTTCGTTCTGTCCTCATACACCTCCTTTGAAACAAGGAAATGCGTATCTCCGAAACATGCTATCTGAGGAAGATGGGTTATACATATAACCTGGTGGTGTTTCGATACCTCTTTCAGCTTTTTCCCCACGACCTCTGCCGCTGCCCCGCCTATGCCGCTGTCCACCTCGTCGAATACAACAGTACCGACCAATCCGCTGCCGGCCAGCACTTTTTTCATGGCAAGCACTATTCTGGACAACTCACCACCGGAGGCTATACGATTCAGAGGCATCAATTCCTCACCCACATTGGTCGACAGGTAGAATTCCACATCATCCACACCTTTTGAGTTCAGAGAAGAAATATCTCCCTCTCCGAGATTATTAGCAAACCGGACATCAAACACCGTATCGGCCATCCTCATTGAGTGAATTTCATCTTCTATTGCCTTCTTTAAAACCTCTGAGATACCTCTCCTTTTCTCGGATAATGCCTCCGCCTTTTCCAGAAGCAGTTTTTCTCTCCGGTCGATCTCCTCGGAAACACGGGTGATTTCTTCGCCCAGATAGGACATTTCTTTCAGCTCTTCCCCGATCTCTTCCTTTCTTCTCAGGATATTCTCTACCTTCTCTCCATATTTGCGCTTCAGTTTGCCCAGGTATTCAAGTCTGTCGTCGATTTCCTCAAGCTTCGCCGGATCAAAGGTTATACCCTTCACATAATCCCTTAACACGAAAGCAATCTCTTCAAGATTGAAAAACGCCGATTCCAGCTCTTCCTCCGAGATCTTCAGCCCGGGATCTATCTTTCTTATCTCTTTTATGTTAGCGACAACGCTGTCCAGCTTTTCCAGCACAGAGCCCTCCCTGGTATAGAGAATATCATGCGCCTCACCAGCGTATTCATCAAGCTTCTTCGCGTTGCCAAGAATCCTCTTTTCGTCTTGCAACGACAGATCCTCTCCGACTTTAAGACCGCTTTTCTCAAGTTCATCCAGCTGGAATCTTAGGAGTTCCTCTCTCTCGCGTTTTTCATTATTTATTGTTTTCAGTTCATCAAGTTTCTTTTTCAATACCTGCCAGTCGCTGTAGAGGCCGGCAAATTCGAGCCTGAGGGGCATAAGCCCGCCAAATTTGTCTAATATGTCGATATGATTATAGGCATCCAGAAGAACCTGGTGCTCGCGCTGACCGCATATATTAACGAGTGGCTCTCCAAGCGATGAAAGCATTCCCAGTGTTGCCAGATTCCCGTTTATGTAAATCCTATTCCTGCCACCCCTGGAAACAACTCTTTTGAGCACCAGTTCGTTGTTCTCACCCATGTCCGCTTCTTTCAGCTTTTCCCTTATATCTTCATTGTCGCTCACATCAAAGAGCGCCTCAACCACCGCGGAATCCTCGGAGAACCTTATAAAATCGCTCGATGCCCTGTCCCCAAGGAGAAGACTCACCGCGCCGATGATTATCGACTTACCAGCGCCTGTCTCGCCGGAGATCACGTTCAGTCCCTTCGTGAAAGCAACATTCAATTCATCAATGATGGCGAAATTCTTTATACTCAGTTCTATCAGCATCTTATCAGGGTAATTCACCCCATCCCAGTTTGGTTCGCAGGATCTCCAGATAATCACGATGAGGAGATTCTACAAGATTTATATAGTTCTCTGATTTCTTTATACCCACTCTGTCGCCCGACTTCAATATAAAGAGCTCCTGCCCGTCGAGTGTCACGGATGCCTCGCCTTTTTTTGTCCATACTATCACTTCTATGACGGAATCCGGCGGGAATACAATAGGCCTCTTCGTCAGAGTGTGCGGACATATGGGATTGATAATAATAGAATCGAGCTCCGGCAGGATAATGGGACCGCCTGAAGACAGTGAATACGCGGTGGAGCCTGTAGGGGTGGATATTATAAGGCCGTCCGCCTTGAAGGTACTCAGATACTTCCCATCAACAAAGGTCTCCAGATTGACCATCCTGGAGAGATTTCCCCTGTTAATTACAACGTCATTAAGTGCGGGATATTCCGCGCCTTTCACGGACACGTTGAGCATCATTCTCCTGGATATGCCGTATTCCCCCTTAAGAATCATTTCCATGGTGCCGAGCATTTCGTTCA